>JAZSIB010000148.1:0-2989 GCA_045533585.1 Lachnospiraceae bacterium
GTTGGTTGCGAACCAGATGTCTTCCATGCCGTTCTTCCAGTTGGCTTTGGCGTCGCGGCCTTTCTCACGCTGCCAGGTGATGCGGTTCCTGACGTGGAAAAAGTCGCTTAGCACGTTGCCGATAATCAGGCTGCTTTCCCAATCGCAACAGATATAAATGGAACCATTGTCCTTTAGAAGAGGTTTTACGGCACTCAGCCATTCACGGGTGTATTCTTCGTATGCATTGATAGATTTTTTAGAAAAGGTAGTGCCGTTGAAGAACTTGGTAAGGTTATAGTCTGGGTCCGCAATGATAAGATCGAGGCTTTTTGCGGGAAGGAGAGCGCAGACTTCGAGCATGTTGCCGAGGATTGTCTTGTCAGTGACATAGTCCAGACTGGGTTGCGGATCCGTAACGGTAATGCAACGTTCAAGGTAAGCTTGTCCCTCGCTTATGGGAGTATCGATTGTTTTATTGCGGCTCGCTTTTTCTTTTTTCATATAATCTTCCATTTACATTTGTTCTCTAGAGGTTTGACAATATAGGTATTTGCATAATGAGCGCGGTTCGTTCCGCGCTCATTATGCAAATATATAACATATTATTTTGTAGACTCCGGATTGATTTTTTCGAAGTATCTGCACAGCGCCTCAAAGGTTTCGTCACTGATGTCGTGTTCTATCTTGCAGGCATCTTCGCGTGCGGTCTCTTCGTTGACCCCAAGGGAGAGCAGGAACTGAGTTAATTGTTTATGGCGCGTGTACATATTTTGAGCAATCGACAGACCGGTATCGGTCAGGGTGATAAGCCCGTCCTTGTCCATCGTAATATAACCGTTCTCACGCAGACGCTTGGTCGCATAGCTGACGCTTGGCTTGGTTACGTGCAGATGTTCTGCTACGTCAATGGAACGGATATAGCCATGTTTTTCTTTCAGAATCAACATGGTTTCCAGATAATCTTCGGAAGATTTGTGGATTTCCATAGGTCAGTCATGCCTCCAATCTTTGAAAAAAACTGCCCGAGCACACTGCTCAGGCAGTTAATTATAAAGTATCATAGTTGCGGAAAACTTGCAAGATAATCTGTGTTGATTAGTCTTCTGCAGCTTCCTGTGCTTTCTGAATCTCTTCAAATGCAGAGTACATCGGTGCGATGTCTGCATTCTTGAACTTACGATCGGTATAGTTCTTGGTAATCTTAAGTACTAAACCGGATAAGCAGACAACACCGATCAGGTTCGGAATTGCCATAAGTCCGTTGAAGGTATCGGAGAGGTCGATGGCAAGTTTTGCATCCAGCGTAGAGCCTGCAAGTACAACAATAACGAAGATAACCTTATAAATCATGATGGACTTGGTGCCAAACAGATACTCCCATGCTTTACTACCGTAGAAGCTCCAACCAAGTACGGTAGAGTAAGCAAAGAGGGTAACTGCGATAGCAATGAAGATGCCGCCGAAGATGCCAAAGCTCTGGGTGAAAGCTTCGGTAGCAAGACCGAGTTTCGTTGCCCCGCTGATGGATGCACCGGTCTCAAGATCAACAATACCGGTCGTCAATACAACCAAAGCGGTCAGGGTGCATACAATGATGGTATCGAAGAATACTTCGAAGATACCCCAGAGACCCTGTACAACCGGTTCCTTTACGTTGGATGCGGAGTGAACCATAACGGAAGAACCAAGACCTGCTTCGTTGGAGAATACACCACGCTTGAAGCCCCAGGTGATTGCCTGCATGATAACATAACCGCCAACACCACCGCCGGCTGCCTTCAGGGTAAATGCACTCTTGAAGATAGCTGCAAATGCCGGTCCAATCATGTCGGCATGCATAACAACAATGACGATAGCACCGATGATATAGAAGCCTGCCATAAACGGAACAATCTTTTCGTTTGCCTTTGCAATACGCTTGATGCCGCCGATGGTTACGAGGAAGACAGCAACCATGATGACAAGACCCATCAGGAGGGTGCTCGGAGCTTTTGCGCCCAGACCGGTAAATGCAGTGCTGACACTTTCGGTGATGGAAACAACCTGACCCATGTTACCGATACCAAAGGATGCAAGGATGGCAAAGATGGAGAAGAGAACAGCAAGAATCTTACCAATCTGCTTACCGTACTTCATCTTGCCGACACCGTCTTTTAAGTAGTACATGGCACCGCCGCACCATTCGCCGTCTTTATTGCGGCGACGGAAGAAGATACCGAGGACGTTCTCGGAGTAGTTGGTCATCATACCGAAGATGGCAGCTATCCACATCCAGAACACGGCACCCGGACCACCCATGGTGATTGCATAAGCAATACCTGCGATATTACCGGTACCGATAGTAGCGGAGAGTGCAGTACAGAGCGCCTGGAACTGGGAGATGGAGTTTACGTCTTTGCTTTTTAAGATATCTTTTTTGCGGAAGAGTGCGCCGATGGTCTCCTTCCACATATGGGCAAAGCGGGTAAACTGAAAACCTTTGGTCAGAACAGTCATAAGAACACCGGTACCAACCAGAAGGATAAGTGCCGGAACGCCCCATACGACGTTATTGATGGCACTGTTAATGTTGGTAATGGTCTCAATCATAACTGAGTCCTTTCTGTAAATATATATTTCCTGTCACTCTCTTACCGGTGGATTGTAATAAAACAGCCTTGCGTTCGGAGCGGAATTCAAAAAAATAAGAATCCGCGCCGTGGCGAATCCTCAATAAAAGAATGATATGAGGAAACGAATGATTCTTATCATACTCCGTCCTTTTGCCTGAGAGATTAGCCGCAAACGTCTTTGCAGCTTTGCACCTTCGGCCCCCGACTTAACGGGTGTCTTCAGAGTGTTGTCCGCTATCAGTCCCACTGTGTTGCAGTACCTGAGAGAGTTGCTCCTTCGGTCGATTCGCAATGAATCATCTCCTGATAGCTTCAACCAACCATTATGATATTACGGTAGATAATGTAACAAGATAGAGAAAGAATACTGTAATATAAAGATTTTGTCAAGAAAA
>JAZSIB010000026.1:0-3909 GCA_045533585.1 Lachnospiraceae bacterium
AGCTGAAGGTATTGCACGTGTTGCAGCAAGCGATACAGTAGCAGTTGTAGTTGAGGTTAACTCAGAAACTGACTTTGTTGCTAAGAACGAAACATTCCAGGAATTCGTTCAGGTTGTAGCAGATAATGCTCTTGCTTCAGGTTTAGAAGGCGGAGCAAACGGAGAAGACATTGAAGCAGTTCTTGATATGAACGGCCTTAAAGAACTTCTTGTTGAAAAGACAGCAACAATCGGAGAAAAATTATCAGTTCGTAGATTTGCAAAAGTTACAGGAGACTGCGTTGCATCATATCTTCACGCAGGTGGAAAGATTGGTGTATTAGTTGCAGGTACAGGCGCTTCTGATGTAAAAGAAGCTCTTACAAATGTTGCTATGCAGATTGCAGCTATGAACCCACAGTATATCAGCAGAGCAGAAATTTCTGCTGACGAACTTGCAAAGATCCGTGAGATCACAGTTGATAGTGCACTCAATGATCCTGCATCTTTACCAAAGCCTATTCAGAATGAATTATATACAGAGGTTCAAACTGAAAAGTTATTCTCAGAAGAAGACCTTGCTATTCTTGCTGAAAAGAAGAATGATAAGTATTTATATAACTTCTTATCAAAAGAAGCTATTGCTAAGCTTGCAGAACTTGCTTTGGCTGGCAAAGCAGCATATGTTGAAAACAAGATTTTTGCAGGTCTTGTAGAAGGACGTATTTCTAAGCAGCTCAAAGAAATCTGCTTATTAGACCAGACATATGTAAAGGCTGAAGACGGAAAGCAGACAGTAGCAGCATATCTTGCTTCTGTAAACAAAGACCTTGCAATCGCTAAGTTCGTTCGTTTCGAAGTTGGCGAAGGTATGGAAAAGAAAAATGAAGATTTTGCAGCTGAGGTAGCAGCTCAGATGGCAAACGCATAAGAGTGATGAGAATCCCGTGGGTGACCACGGGATTTTTTATGCAAAAAAATGTATATTGCGATGATTTTTTTCTTTTCAATATTGCATATTTTCATTATAATGATAAATGAGATAAATTGTGGTCATACGGATAAGCGCAGTGACCATACCCTTATTAAGGGAATCTAATAAAAGCGAGGACAATATTATGAGAGTTTATTGTGGAAAAGATTATGAAGAAGCTAGTAGAATTGCTGCCAATCTGATTGCAGCACAGGTAACAGTGAAGCCGGACTGTGTACTCGGTCTTGCAACAGGTTCCACACCAATCGGTACATACAAATGTCTGGTAGAAAAGTTCGAAAAAGGCGATTTGGATTTTTCTAAAGTTAAGAGTATTAATCTTGATGAATATCGCGGACTTTCACCGGAAAATGACCAGAGTTACCGTTATTTTATGAACGATAATCTCTTTAACCATGTAAATATTGATAAAGTTAATACTAATGTTCCAAACGGTTTGGAACCGGATGCGGATAAGGCATGTAAGGACTATGATGCAATTATCGCCCAGTCAGGCGGTATTGATTTGCAGTTACTCGGAATCGGCCACAACGGTCATATCGGATTTAACGAGCCGGCGGATGCATTTGCTAAGACAACCAACTGTGTAAAACTGACACAGAGCACAATAGATGCCAATGCAAGATTTTTTGAAACTATTGATGATGTTCCGAAGGAAGCTTATACAATGGGTATCGGAACCATTATGCAGGCAAAATGTGTATTGGTTCTTGCGACAGGAGCAGGCAAGAATGAAATCGTTAAGAAATCCTTCCTCGGTGATGTAACACCTCAGGTACCGGCATCCATTTTACAGTTCCATCCGAATTTTATCTTAGTTGGTGATAAGGAAGCTCTGGGCGACAATTTTAACGATTATTTATAATGTGATTATCTGCGAATGAATGACGTTAGTTTCGGATAATTCATTGCAAAAAGAACAGAGTTCTAATATAATAGATTAGATAAGAGAAATACGGTAGGATGCGGTAATGGCAGTGGCTGCACAAAAGAAGGCCGCTGATGCGGCAAGACGAAAACGAATTAATCGACTGAAAAAGATAATCATAGGAACGGTTCTGGCTGCAATTTTGATATCGGTAAGTATGAGTATTGTCTGTGGTTTTTTGGTATGGAAAATTGCAGGCCTAAAGGAAGAACTCAGGGAGTCCGAAGCCAGATGTGAAACATTGCTTGAGGCGATGGCGGATGGGAATTTTCATCTCGATGATGATTATTTTCCGGAGGAAATTGCAGAAGAAGAGGTTGAGATACCGGTTCCGGAAGAGCCGGCAAGCGTGGATGAGATACATACCAGAAAGGTGTACCTTACCTTTGATGATGGTCCCAGTGAGAATACAAGGGCGATTCTCGATGTGTTGAAGGAATATGATGTGAAGGCAACCTTTTTTGTTACGGGACAGCAGGCATTGTCACATCCTGAACGCTACCGCGAAATAGCGGCAGAAGGGCATACGCTGGGCATGCATTCTTACAGCCATAAATACAGTGAGATCTATGAGTCTGTAGACAGTTTTGGAGAGGATTTGCTCATGTTGCAGTCTTTTCTGGAGGATACAACGGGTAGTACACCGGTGTTTTACCGTTTCCCGGGCGGAAGCAGTAATACGGTAAGTGAGATGCCAATGTCCCAGTTGTGTGATTATTTGACGGATAACGGGATTACATATTTTGACTGGAATGTATCCAGTAAAGATGCGGTTAGTCCAATGCGTCCGGCGCAGGAGATTGTAAGGAATTGCACACAGAATCTTGAGAATTTTGATAATGCAGTCATTTTATTGCATGATGCGGCGAATAAAACATCGACGGTAGATGCGTTACCGGAGATTATTGAGAGCATTCAGGCAATGGAAAATACAGAGATTTTACCGATAACGGAAGAAACGGTAGCAATACACCATTAATTAAAAAACGGAGGATACGATAATGGGATTTTTTTCGGAATTAAAGGAAGATTTGTCTCAGGCAGTGAACGAACTGGTTCCAAATGAAGAAGCAGTGGAAGAAGTAGTGGAAGAAACAGTAGCAGAGATTTCTGACACAGAAGCATTGTTTGAAGCTGCAGAGGCAGAATTTGAAGAAGAACTGGAAGCTAAGAGCCACGAAGCAGAAGTTGTACCGGAAGTTACTGCAGTAGAAGAAGCGGTAACTGCAGATGCAGTAGATGAAGCAGCTTCAGCTCTTGATGAGGTTTCTACAATTATGAAGAATGTGGTTGTTAACGGCGATATTGAAGCAGACGGATCTTTGGATTTGTTTGGCGCGGTTAACGGTAATATCAAGATTTTAGGTAAATTGAATGTAACAGGTAAGATTACCGGTAATTCCGAAGCAGTGGAAGTGTATGCACAGAGTGCCAATGTGGTTGGTGATATTACAAGCCACGGAAGCGTTAAGATTGGTAATGATTCTGTAATTCGCGGTAATATTTATGCTACGAGCGCTGTTATTGCAGGAGCCGTAAAGGGTGATATTGATGTTAAGGGTCCGGTTATTCTGGATGCATCCGCAATTGTAATGGGTAACATCAAATCCAAATCCGTTCAGATTAATAACGGTGCGGTTATTGAAGGTCTTTGTTCACAGTGTTATGCAGAAGTTAGTCCTTCTTCCTTCTTTCGTGAATAATTAGTTTTTAACAGAATACGAAGTCGGAAAGGAGACAGACATGAAGAGAATGTTATTAAAACTCAGCGGAGAAGCACTTGCCGGTGAGAAGAAGATTGGATTTGACGAAGAAACTGTCCGCAAGGTTGCTGTTCAGGTTAAGGAACTTGTTGATGATGGAATCCAGGTTGGTATTGTTATCGGCGGAGCTAATTTTTGGAGAGGACGTACCAGTGAAAATATTGACCGTACAAAGGCAGACCAGATTGGTATGCTTGCATCGGTTATGAACTGTATTTACGTATCAGAGATTTTCCGTTCCGTGG
>JAZSIB010000140.1:0-2042 GCA_045533585.1 Lachnospiraceae bacterium
GTGAAGAACTTTGAGAAGATTGGCAAGATGGTTACGATTTCCCGTGCACCGCAGGATGTTATCACGAAGTTTCCGGGAAGACGTCCGGGTTATACTGCGACGCAGGCGAATCCGCAGTTTGATTATGACCACCGTTATGACTGTGCTCTGTTCATGGACAACCGCTTTAAGGAGCACAAGCTTGACTGTCAGAAGAATACCTGGGAGAAGGTAAAAGAAGAGATGGCAGTGTATGCAGGTCCTGCTGTTGTAGAGACCTTCGGTGAGCCGGACTTCGAGCCGGTTGCAAAGCCGGAGTGCTGCAAACTTGATGCACAGCAGGAAGCGTTGATGAATGCGTACCGCAATGAGTCCGGTATGCTGGCGATGAACTATATCAAGGACGAAGAGACTTCGTTTACTATTATCGCTTATCCGCTTCCGTCCATCGGGGAGGACTTTGATGCGATCTTTGCTGAGACAGTGAAGGTAAACAATCTTGACAACGACGAGTATAAGAAGATACAGCAGAGTATCATAGATGTGCTGGATTCCGGTGAGACCGCAGTGATTCGTGGTATGGGTGAGAACAAGACCGACCTGACCGTGAATCTTGCAACGTTAACGGCACTGGACAAGCAGACCCGTTTTGAAAACTGTACGGCGGATGTCAACATTCCGGTGGGTGAAGTGTTTACTTCGCCGAAGCTCACGGGAACCAACGGCGTTCTTCATGTATCGTCTGTATATCTGAACGGACTTGAATATAAGAACCTGACCGTAAGTTTCAAAGACGGCATGATTGTGAATTACAACTGCAGTAACTTTGAGACGGAAGAAGAAAACAAACGTTTTGTGAAGGAAAATGTTCTGTTCAATCAGGCGACTTTACCGCTTGGCGAGTTCGCCATCGGAACGAACACGACGGCATACCGTATGGGGCAGACGTTTAACATCCAGAGCAAGCTTCCGATCTTGATTGCAGAGAAGACCGGACCGCATTTTGCAGTGGGCGATACCTGCTACAGCCGGAGCGAAGACCATGCGGTATTCAATCCGGACGGTAAGGAAATTATTGCAAGAGACAATGAGTGCTCGCTTCTTCGTAAGACCGAACCGGAGAAGGCTTACTTCAACTGTCATACCGATATCACGATTCCGTATAATGAGGTTGGACTGATTGCAGCGGTGAAGGCAGATGGTACAGAGATTCCGATTATCCGTGACGGCAAGTTCGTGCTGGCGGGTACGGAAACGTTGAACGAGAATCTGTAATTGTGCAAGGTATGAATTGCACAAGAGGCAGCCGGTTGAATTGATTTGTGTAATTGCATAAAAACAGAGACAGATATGGATGTTTTTTGATGTATCAGCCGAAAAATATATTTTTCTGTTTTTCTACTTGCGAAAAGTGGCGGAATTACGCATAATGTTACCGTGTGGAGACAGTGTCACACGGATGTGATTTACAAAATGAACGAGAGCTGCAATATGCAGTGTAAGATAAAAAAAGAAAAGGCAGGGCGACACATGGCAAAAGTAGGTATCGTGATGGGAAGCGATTCGGACCTTCCCGTAATGAGAAAAGCAGCAGAGATGCTTGAAAAATTCGGCATTGATTATGAGATGACGATTATCTCGGCACATCGTATGCCGGATGTGTTCTTCGAGTATGCGAACGGAGCAGAGGAAAAAGGCTACAAGGTAATCATTGCAGGTGCCGGCGGTGCAGCACATCTTCCGGGCATGGCAGCAGCTATCTTTCCGCTTCCGGTAATCGGTGTTCCGATTCATACCAAGACGCTGAGCGGTGTGGATTCGCTCTATTCCATCGTACAGATGCCTTCTGGTATTCCGGTAGCAACCGTAGCGATTGACGGTGGTGCGAATGCAGGTATTCTTGCAGCAAAGATTCTTGCGACATCCGATCCGGAGATTCTTGCGAAGCTCAAAGAGTACAAGGCAGAGCTTAAGGCAGGCGTTATGGCAAAGAAAGAAAAGCTCGAGACGGTAGGCTACAAAGAGTACTAAGCCATACAGGAAAGTCAGATAAAACGAAGAAC
>JAZSIB010000215.1:0-5670 GCA_045533585.1 Lachnospiraceae bacterium
TCATCTTGAAGGTGTATACGGATGTGAGCGTATGCAGCATATCGTTATAGCGAAGAATCAGGTGAAGGGTTGCAACGGTAACATACACATCCAGACGAAGTGCTTCTTCACGGAATGCGGGCTTCAACAGGCTGACGGAAAACAGTACAAGACTGACGCAAAACAGAGCTACTAATAGATAGAAGCAAGCCGGTCCTAAACTTTTGTCAGGTAGGAACAGGAGAGCTATCTTACGCTTTAGTGTGAAAAGAACCGTACACAGAGAAGCAAAAGTACCAAGGATACTCAGCAGACTAATCGATGCCAGGAAGCTGTTTTGCTTTGTGTAAAATGGATTCAGGCTTTCCTTGCAGGAACAACATTTGTAGCAGAGCCAGCCAAGGATGCTGGCTAGTGATACAAAGTGCAGGAGAGGAAGCCGTCTGCCGAGATTGTTGCCGCTCAAACTAAGATATCCCACGATGAGCATATACACGAGCAACAGCATGCCGATTGCCGAGGAAAAGGTCTTGCGAATGTTTTGCCGTTTCTGAAGCTTTGCCATCCGGACCAGTTCAGTCAGGCTTGTTTCGGAATCACTTTCCGTGATTTCACCGGTTACAAGGTCCTGTATCTTAAGGTCAAGCAGGGAAGACAGATTTTCAAGGACGCCGATATCGGGAAAACTGTCACCGTTCTCCCAACGGGAAACAGCCTTATTCGATACACCCAGTAAGTCGCCGAGCTCAAGCTGTGTATAACCTTTTTCAATGCGTTTGTTTTTGATTAGTTCACCGGTTTTGATTTTGTCCATAGTGTACCTCCGTGGTCGAATTGCTTTACCAAAATGTTACGAGATATCCGGTGATTATGCAATCCATTGTAGCGAGAACCACTTGACATTTTGGTTTATAAGTTATAAACTAGATTTACAAAACATAAACCGAATAAGACGGAGGCTTTATATGATATACATAATGACAGAAGCAGAGAATGAACTTGCAAAGATTATATGGGAGAACGAACCGCTGCCAAGTGGGGAGTTGGTGCGTCTGGCGCAGGAACGTTTACAGTGGAAAAAGCCTACCACTTATACCGTGTTACGAAAAATCTGTAACAACGGGATTTTTCAGAATAATAATGCAGTGGTGACTTCGGTAATGGACAGTGAAGAGTATGCACGAAGAAAAGGAGAGGCATATCTGGAAGAGAATTATAACGGTTCGTTGCCGGGCTTTGTAGCAGCTTTTCTGGACAAGCAGAAGCTGAGTAAAAGAGAGATTGATGAGTTGGCGGACATGATTAAAAAGTATAAGGAGGAAAATGAATGCTGACTACGTTGTTTGAGCGATTATGTGAAATGAGTCTGATTGGCAGTTATACGATTCTGGTCGTGATGTTGGCACGTGTTTTCCTCAAACGCTGCGGACGAAAGTACGCTTATGTACTTTGGGGAATTGTTCTGATTAATCTTTGTGTTCCGCTGTCACTGCAAGCGCCGATTAGTTTGGTTCCGAGACAACTTGTAGCGGATGAGGGGATGGTACGAAGTGAGGGGGATTTCTATGCGAATTTTGAGAAAAGCGGGGGCATGGAGGGAAGGTATGATCCGTTGCGGGCAGGAAACACTTCGGATTTTGTGATTTCAGATGGTACAGCTTCGAATGGAATAATTTCGAACGCTGTAAATGCTTCGAACCTTACAAGTGCTTCAACTGGGGACAAATCCGAAACGTGGTACACAAGTCAAATTCCAGATAAAGTACAGACGAATATCGGGATATCAGAGACGCAATCTCACAAGGTTTCATTCGTAACTATGTTGCCGATAATATGGGGACTCGGGGTTATAGCATGCGCAATATGGCTGAGTATCCAAGTGGTAAGGATGAGGAAACAGCTCCGGGTTGCGAAGAGGAAGATTACAAGGGTCGAAGGTCGAATCCGAGAATCGGCTACGTGTCCGGTTCCGCATGTTTGGGGGATATTTAAGCCTGTTATTTATCTTCCGACCGGGTTATCCGAGAGTGAAAAAGAATATGTGATTGCACACGAAGAATGCCATATCCGGCGAAAAGATTATCTGTGGAAGTTGCTAGGGTTTATTTGCTGTACTGTACATTGGTTCAATCCACTTGTGTGGCTGGCATACCATTGCTTTTGCCTGGACATGGAAATCTCCTGTGATGAGGCAGTTTTAAGGAAAAGTGATGAGAAAACCAGAGCACAGTACGCTGAAAGCCTCTTACAGTTTGCGGCACGGCAAAATGGGTATTTCGGTCTTACATTAACCTTTGGGGAACCATCAGTAAAGGAACGAATTAAGGGGGTTTTGAAATATAAGAGAAAGCCGCTTGTCGTATCAGGGATTGCAGTTGTATGCCTGATTGTGCTTGGAATCGGATTGCTGGTAAGACCGCAGAGCACCGAATCGGCGAACAGTACGGAATCTGCACAGTCCGGTGAGGCAGGACAGGAACTGCAGGCGACACCTGCGCCCTCGAACGAACAGCGTGGAAATGGGCCTATCGATGCCGTCGATGTGCCCTCATCGGAAGAGCGCGGGGAGGGTCCGAAAAAACTACCGATGGGGGAGCAGGAAGAGATACAAAAGTTTATTGAGGAGCAGGAAGAGATACGAAAATCTATTTTTGCATACCAAGAATATATCGGCTATCTGGACGAGTGTTACGAATGGACAGATTGTGACGCATTTACCAATCAGGACTATGACATGGATGGGAAATATGACAGAGTGTACCGGGAGTTTGCTGGTGGTTCGGAAGCGTTAAATAAGGGTCTCAGAACGGGAAAGTACCGGATTGAATTCGGAAACGGAGAGGTGATTGAATTCGCAGATATAAATCCAATCGGAAGCCCTGAAGTGCTTGCTTTTGATATGACAGGGGATGGGCAGAACGAGATACTGTTCCGCCAGACATATTATTGGAGTACCGGGCCTGAGGGACACGGAGAATTTCTTCTGTTCGAAAAGGTGGAGGGAAAATATACAAAGGCAAAGTTACCGTTTAACGAGGAGCAGGAAACAGGCGTATATACCTTATTGTGCGATGGGAAGCGAAATGGAGAACTTGCGCACTTTATGATTCCTTCCTTGGACTTTGGCAAATCCGTTCGGATTACGGATGAGGAAATATGGGACGAATGGTATGGAGGGATGATTGAAAGGTCGAGCGAGTATGCGGATATTGTTTGGTATGCTGAACCTTGTAATTTGTCGGAAGGAGTGGGTCTAAAGTGTTATATTCATCTGTTTGATAAATGGTCTATTTATGGTTATGTAATCACGGTCAGATATGTAGATGGTGCATATGAAATCAGCGATGTGCAGTTCCGCAATGATGAGACTAAGAGCATCGACGAGAATGTTAATATTATTACAGGAACGAAGATATTCCCCTATTTGTGGGAGGAGGGAGTGCATATTGTAACGTTTGAACGCTGGGATGCAGAAGGCAACCGGACCGGATACGGAAAACTAGAAGGTGTGGAACCGTACAGTATACCAATGGATTGCACTTATACGATAGCGGTAAACGAAGAAGATATAGTAATTGATTATTGGGCAGAATAAAGATAAGGTTGAATTACAATAAAGGGGCTGAAGTCAGCCCCTTTATGTTTTGCATATTCTGATGTTTTTGCAGAAAGCTTACTTCTTCTCAGCAGGGAATCCATTAAACCATGCCCTCTCTTCAAACGGTCGTTTCCTTGGTCCGCGTACTTCTTCGGCGGCAACACCAACCGGAAGGAAACAAACCAGTTCGTACTCGTCCGGGACACCCAGAATCTGTGCCATCTGATAGCCAATGCGGTCCACATCGGTTATATGGCCTTCATACCAACAGCTCTGGTAACCGAGCTCTACGATGGCAAGAAGCATATTCTCGATGGCAGCACAGTAATCGTGCGTTGCAAAACAGCGGTCGCGGTAAGCGATAATCCGACGGGTCAGAACACAAATCATTGCAGGAGCAGTCTCGCCTGCCGGAGGCTGGATGACTGCATGCAGTTTTTCCAAAATCTGCGGGTCGTCAACGGCAATCAGACTGGTGGTCTGCTTGTTGCAGCCGGACGGCGCGTCTAAGCCTGCCTGCATGATGGTAATCAGGTCCTCACGCGGAACCGGTGTGGATTGGTATTTGCCACGGTAACTGTGGCGGCTGCGGATGGTATCAAGTGTGTTCATAGGGTCACCTCATTTGTTTTATTTACTAAGTCTGTCAACATCTGATTCAAGTGTTCAGGGACACCGAATATTTGGAACAAAACATCTTCAGTCATAATCGGACCGCCTGCGTCTGCTTCCGGAGACAGCCAGCGAAAATAAGCGTCAACATCTTCCGGCTGAAGAGCTTTAATCAAGTAATAGTCAAAAAGAATTACCATCTGCTCGGACAGAAAATGGCTGCCGTCATCCATGCGGATATTTTGCTGCAGGAGTGCATCCGTAAACTGGTGGGTGTATTCGTGCAGAATTTGAAGGAAGGTAGCTTTGTAATGCGCTTTATTTTCTGTAAAAGGAACAATTGCAGAAAATGATGGTGCTTGTGGATTACCGAAGCCTCTGCCATTACAGGTCATGCTGTAAGAAATACCGATGATCGCATGTTCCTTTTTCAAATAAGCAAAAAGCTTGCTGTATTTTGTAAGCTCTGTGGAAAGATAGTCCTCAAGCGTGGTACGGCTCGATGCAGCTTGTTCGTGTAAGCGCAACCGGTAAGGTTCGTAGAATATATTTTCTGCTTTCATTATCTCGATGAGAGGCAGAATAAAAGATTCTTTGTTCTCTGCGGTAAAACCCTCGAAGTGCATCAAGGTATGGATAAGTGCATTTACATCGGAACAGTAAAACGGCAGAAAGTTTATCATCGCCAAGCGGTCAAAGTTCTCATTGTAATAGGCTGTAAGGGGTGCGAGTTCAGCGGTAAGGTCGGCGAACTGACCGGCTTTTGCCTGATTGATTTGATTGATATATTCTTCCGAATATAAGTTAGAAGCATTATTTATCTCCATATGTGCCAGGATATGATACATCAGATCATAGGCGGGGGAATACATGAATTCAATCTTCATACGTTTTCGGCTCTCTTTCTTGGACTGTTATGCATATTTCTTTATCGTCTCATCGCTCCATACATGAACTTCGATGTAACGCTCCGGTCCATGTGCACCGTCGTCGTTCCAGTCCTGCGGGAGCCCATATTTGTCGATAACCTCTAAGATTTCGGGATAGGTGTACAGCTTGTGCCGGTATTCTTTGCCGTCATTGATGATCGGGCTGAAGGTCGGCATAGAGTCACCATAAGTAAAGGAAAGTGTTGCAGTATCAAATTCTTCAATCGGGATACGGATAAAGTCGCAGTTCTCAAACCATGTGCTTAACCAGGGACTGTGCTCTACGACCATGTAGTGCGGTGCGAAGCGTTCCATCTTTCCGTTCTTTTTGGTAAACTCGGTGCGCAGAATGGTTTCGCAATTCCTTCGGTAAGGAACGTATTTGTCGTGACGGGAGGCACATTGGGAATTGGGGCGTTCCTTCTTGATTTGTTCCATGAGCGCGAGGGCTTCATCAAATGGCAAATCAGAGAGATTCCGGAACGGTCCGACTGATTTATCAAAATAATGATATAGATACATCCGCTTGCCTCCTTCTGATATCATGTTTAT
>JAZSIB010000099.1:0-2151 GCA_045533585.1 Lachnospiraceae bacterium
GATAAGAATGAAGAAATTATTATTGACAATGTTAATGGCAACCATGCTGGTAGGGCTGACTGCATGCGGCGGCAAGGGTGAGGAAGCACCTACCCCTACGCAGGCACCGACCCAGGCACCGGCAAACAACGAAGCACAGACTCCGGAGAATAACGATGCACAGACTCCGGACAACAACGGAGCAGTAACCCCGGATGATGGTGTAGCAACCCCGGATGCAAGTGCGAAGGAGTCGGTTGATGATGTGGCAATCCTTGAGGTACAGGATGCGGTTGTAGCACTTTCCGGTCAGAACTTCGGTAACTTTATGATGAGTGAAGAGATTTTTGACAAGGAAGCTGCAGGCTGGGTGCTTGGTTATGAAGGATTTAATAAGGATTTCGTAGCAGCAAGCCACTTTGCACCGATGATGAGCTCAACCGCTTTCGGGCTTGCATTCTTCCGCGTGGCAGAAGGAACCGACGTACAGGCATTTGCAGATGATATCCGCACGAACGCAGACCCGATTAAGTGGATGTGCGTACAGGCAGAGGTTGTAAAGACTGCAATCCGCGGCAATACGATTCTCTTTGTTATGAGTGATGCACGTACGGCTGATGCACTGATAGAGGCATTTAACAGCTATGATCCTGCAACTTATGTACCGCCGGTAAAGGCAAATCCGCTCTCCGGTAAGACGATGGAAGATCTGTTCTGGGATATTGCAATGGGTTGCGGATTTATCGAAGCAGCAACGGACGGAACCTACAACGAGACTTCGAAGGAAAAGCTTGGTTTTAAGGATTTTGATGCAACCGGTTATGAAGATGCTTATGTAGACTACAGCACGGAGGGTAGGGCATATCCGTATGCTATCGGTCTGTTCCGTCTGCCGGAGGGTGCTGACTGCTACGCATTCATGGATGCACTCGGACTTGGCGTAGACCTGTCGGCTTACGGTGATACTGCAGATTATACGCTGTACTATGATGAGGCAGAAAGGGTTGTTGCATATTGTGCTGCGACCAGTTATGATATCGTTATGGCATTCCAGGATGGTCTTACCTTCACCTATCCGGATATGTTCTGTTACAGATAAGTAATCCGAACGGATAATGTACGACGCCGGATCCGACAGGGTTCGGCGCCGTTCTGTCATATGAGTGTCAGTTTGTAAATGATGTGCCTGCAAAGAGTGTATCCATATAAAGGTCTACGGTTTGACAGTTGTGGGCGTGAGGAAGATAGGGTGAAATAAATGATTTTTTCCAGTGTACAATTCTTATATTGGTTTTTGCCGATTGTAATCCTGCTGTATTTTGCAGTGCCGTGGAAGTTGAAGAACTTAGTCCTGCTTGTGGCAAGCCTGGTATTCTACTTCTTCGGTGAGCCGGTATATACGTTCCTGATGCTCGGCTCGGCTTTCATCGGGTATCTGCATGGATTGATTATCGACAGAGCGCGAGGAACGAAGTGGGCGAGAGTCGCAATGATCTCGTCACTAGTGTTCGGTCTTGGAGCGTTAGGCTTCTTCAAGTACAGCAACTTCTTTATTACGAACATCAATGATATTTTTCATTCGGAACTCGGGCTGTTGAATCTGGCACTTCCGATTGGTATCAGTTTCTATACCTTCCAGATCCTCTCGTATACGATTGACGTGTATCGCGGTCAGGCAAAGGTGCAGAAGAATCCCATCAGTTTTATGGCGTATGTAACGCTGTTCCCGCAGCTGATTGCGGGACCGATTGTACGTTACCAGACGGTACAGGATGAGCTTAACAGCAGAAAGCATACCTTAGAGGATTTCTCGGCAGGTATTACACGTTTCTGTGTGGGTCTTGGTAAGAAGATATTGCTGGCGGACGCATTATTTGAATTGATTAAGGTGCTATCTGAGCAGGAAGAACGCTCGGTACTGTCTTACTGGCTGTGTGCGATTGCGTTTATGTTGCAGATTTACTTTGACTTTTCCGGGTACAGTGATATGGCAATCGGGCTTGGCAGACTGTTCGGCTTCCATTTCCTTGAGAATTTCAACTATCCGTATATCTCCCAGAGTATTGCAGAGTTCTGGCGCAGATGGCATATGTCGCTTGGTACCTGGTTCCGCGATTATGTATACATTCCGCTCGGTGGTAACCGTTGCTCGAAGGGCCGATGGTTCTTCAA
>JAZSIB010000110.1:0-10257 GCA_045533585.1 Lachnospiraceae bacterium
ATCCGACTTATTTTGCGATTAACCGGGAACCGGCACATTCGAACCATAAGTATTTTCGGAATGAGCAGGAGATAAAGGGAGGAAACAGTACTTTCTGTTATTCTCTGGACGGTGTATGGAAGTTTAATTATGCAAGAAATCAGAAAGAAGCACCGGAGAATTTCTATGCGTTAGATTATGACTGCTCGATGTGGGGTGAGATTCAGGTGCCCGGACATATGCAGTTTCAGGGGTATGACGCGCCGCATTATATCAACCGTACTTATCCGTGGGACGGTCATGAGGCGATTGCGCCCGGTGAGATCCCGCAGGAATTCAATCCGGTGGGAAGCTATGTAACGAGCTTCCGTATTCCTGTGCTGATGAAGGATGAAAGAAAGTATCTCTTATTCCAAGGCGTGGAGAGTGCCTTTGCCGTATGGGTAAACGGTAAGTTTATCGGATACTCGGAGGACAGCTTTACTCCGGCTGAGTTTGACATTACGGATGTAGTAAATAAGGGCGAGAACAAGCTTGCGGTGCAGGTGTTCAAGTGGAGCTCGGGAAGCTGGCTGGAGGACCAGGATTTCTGGCGTCTGTCCGGTATTTTCCGCGAAGTACAGCTTGTGTCCAGACCGCAGATTCACGTGGAAGACCTGTTCATCAAGACAAAACCGGACGAAGAATATAAGAATTTTCAGTTTGAGCTGAATCTGCAGCTTGCCATCAGCAGTAAGCAGGCGGAGAAAATTCTCGAAGGAAAGAAGGCGAAAATCCGTGCGGATATATTTGCCTGTGATCAGGGAGTGAAGGTTGGTCAGGCGGTGCAGAGCTTCCAGATTGAGATAGATGAAGTGCTGGTGGAGCCGTTCTCGGTATCAGTTAAGGTGAAGGAACCGAAGCTGTGGAGTGCGGAGCACCCAAACCTGTACCTGTTGGAGCTTCGTGTATATGATGCCAGCAAGCGGATTGCTGAGATTATTACACAGCGCTTCGGATTCCGTGCATTTGAGATGAAGGACGGTCTGATGAAGATTAACGGCAAGCGCATCGTGTTCAATGGTGTGAACCGTCATGAGTTCAGCTGTGACCATGGCCGTGCCGTAACGGAAGATGAGATGGTGACGGATATCTGGAACATGAAGCGGAACAACATTAATGCTGTCCGTACCTCGCATTACCCGAATCATCCTTATCTGTATGACCTGTGTGACGAGTATGGAATCTATGTGATTGACGAGACGAATCTGGAAACACACGGAAGCTGGGATTACGGGCAGGAGAACTGGAAGAACGACTATGCGATTCCGGAGGATAAGCCGGAGTGGCATGACGCAGTCATTGATCGTGCGAATTCTATGATGCAGCGTGACAAGAACCATCCGAGTATCTTAATCTGGTCCTGCGGTAACGAGTCCTGCGGCGGCAAGAATATCTTTGATATGTCGGAGCATTTCCGTAAGAATGATGATACCCGTCTGGTGCATTACGAAGGAGTGGTGCATGAACGCCGTTTCAACGATACCAGTGATATGGAAAGCCAGATGTATACGCCGGTATGGGCGATTGAGAAGTTCTTAGCAGAGCATCCGGAAAAACCATTTATCTGCTGTGAGTATTCCCATGCGATGGGGAACTCCTGTGGTAATATCTTCAAGTATACTGATCTGACAAAGCGTGAACCGCGTTTTCAGGGTGGATTTATCTGGGATTACATTGACCAATCTATCCGCGCGAAGAATTGCTACGGAGAGGAATTCCTTGCGTATGGCGGTGATTTCGGCGATCGGCCGACGGATGGCAACTTCTGTACGAACGGCATCGTATACGGTGACCGTACGAACTCTCCGAAGATGCAGGAAGTAAAGTATGTATACAGCCTGTTTGATATTGTGCCTTCTGAAAAGAGCGTAACGATTACCAACCGTTCCCTCTTCACAGATGTGTCGGAGTATATGTGCCGTGTTATGGTGGAAAAGGATGGTATCTGCGTGGAAAAGGCGAGTCTGACTCCGCAGGTTGCTCCGGGTGAGACGAAGGAATTTGATTTGTCTCTGACAGAGCAGACGGAACCGGGCGAGTATGCGGTGACCGTGTCTCTTTGTTTGAAGGAGGACACGAAATATGCGCTGCGCGGACATGAGATTGCTTACGGACAGTATGTATATAAGATAGAAGCAAAGAAGAAAAAGGCAAAGCCGGCAGAGTGTTTTGTAGTGGAAGACTGTCGTGATAATTTGGCGGTGAAGGGGGAAAACTTCCATATTATCTTTTCAAAGGGTGCCTTCGGCCCGGGATTGTTGTCGTATCGTTATTATGGACAAGAACTGCTTGCAAGCTCGGTGAAGCCGAATTTCTGGCGTGCTTTGACGAACAATGACCAAGGGAACCGTATGGCGTTCCGTTTGTCAGCATGGAAGAATGCGAGCCAGTACCAGTTCATCAAGGGAACCGAGATACAGCAGGAAGAAGGAAAGGTCGTTGTACGTTATACCTATCTTTGCAGTGCGGCAACGCCGTTTGAAGTATTCGTATGTTATACGGTAACGGCTGACGGTGCAGTGAAGGTCGAGATGGATTATAAGAAAGCAGAAGGTATGCCGGATGAACTGCCTGAAATCGGTATGCAGCTTGCGATGCCGCTCTATTTCGCGCATCTTGCATGGTATGGCAACGGACCGGAGGAGTCTTACTGCGACCGCAAGCATGGTGCAAGACTGGGTCTGTATTACAACGATATCATTGACAATATGGCGGCTTATCTGAAGCCGCAGGAATGCGGGAATAAGACAGACGTGCGTTATGCGGAGATTACCAACGAAGCAGGAATCGGACTCCGTTTTAAGGGAAGTCCGGTGATGGAATTCTCGGCATTGCCGTGGACCCCGTTCGAGATGGAGGAAGCAACGCATATCTATGAATTGCCTTCTATTCACCGTACAGTAATTCGTCCGGCATTGAAGCGCATGGGCATTGCCGGAGACGACAGCTGGGGTGCAAGACCGCATCCGGAGTTTACGGTGCCGAATGCGGATTATCACTTTGAGTTTACGATGGAGCCGATAGGAGGATTGGAGTAACCTCTTGAGTTTCCGCTATTTACAGAGACAATCTGGGATTTGGCACAGCATATCATTCACACACTGGTGAAAGCGACAGTTTTTGAAACTGTGTGTCACTTTCGGACACAAGTGTCCGCCATTGCCACACATTTTCTGCAAACGGTCTTTTCAACAGTGCATTACATGATATTGCTGCGCCAAATCCCATCTGTTTTTTGATGCAAAACATGCGAAAACTCAAGAGGGCTCGGTTTGCTCGTAGAGCGATTTTATGATGACTAACCCAATAGGACCTAAAATAAATCCTGCGACGCCGAAGATGCGGATGCCGAGGTACATGGAGGCGAGGGTGTATAACGGGCGGATACCGATGCCTTTGCCGAGAAGCTTTGGTTCGAGGAATTCGCGCAGGATGACGCAGAGTACGAATACGGTCAGGAGGATGGCGCCGGACAGATAGTCGTTTCGAAAGAACAGTACGATGCTCCAGGGGAGTAGTATCATGCCGCTTCCGAGGATAGGGAGCGCGTCGAGCAGGGCGATGACAAGACCGAACAGTAGGGCGTAAGGGTTGCGGATCAGCACAAGTCCGAGTGTACAGAGTGTAGCGGTAATCAGCATGATAATGCCCTGGGTGCGTAGGTAGGCGACGGCACTGCAACGAAGCCGGTCGAAGACGGGAAGAAGTACCGGAGCAAGACCGGAGGCGCGGAAGCGCCCGGCGTATTCATCAAGGTCTTTGACCAGCAGGATAGTCACTACCAGAACAATAACAATCAATGCAAACGCTTCTGCTGTGCCGAGTGCAAGCCGAAGCGTTTGTTCGGTTATGGAGGGCAGTACTGAGGTCCGGATATGATTCAGTATCTGTTCGATCTGTGCATCGAGAAACATTCCGGACGCGCCGCTGTCTAAACGCAAAAAACGGTCGCAGCCGGAGCAGAAGTTCTGATAACGTTCTGTAAGGGCGAGCTGATAGGTGGGGAATTGCCGGATGAGTCGGATAAGTTGGTTCAGCAGGGTACGAAGAAGGAAGAAACCACCGGTTCCTACAGCACCAAGCAGCAGTAGAATGCCGACGACTGCGCTGAAGGTGATCGGGATGCGAAGCGTTTTCTTGAGCCAGCGCACGGGACGGTGTAACAGTGCGGCCAGCAGCCAGGCAACGAGGAAGGGGAGAAAGACAGGCAGAAGGTAACGAAAACAGATGTATATCAAAAGTGTAATTCCAAGAAGAGAAAAGATTCGTTTCCAATTAATCTGCATTACGGCACCTGTTTCTTTCTGTGTGAATGACAATATCTACTGAGATAGTATTGGACAAATCAAGATATTTATAAGAAAAGATAATTGGAATTCGAGGAAACCGTGTACAGGAAAACTGAATGAATAAAAAACAAAGAATGAGTTCCGCTGTGTTCGGAACTCATTCTTTTCCATTTGTTTGATAATGCTATTATGTCTGCAATCAGAAAAATGCAAAACAAAGCGATATTGTCCGGAATTAAATCGTAATCTGTACCAACGGATATTCTGATGCAATTGTCTTATCGTTTGCAGCAGCTTCCGGTAATACAAGGAAATCTGCTCCGTCCTGGTGACAGGGAAGAACAATCTCTTTTGCATAAGGAATGCTGTCGGTTGTTACGGTAACCGGTGAGGATAACAGTGCAGCTTCTTCCGTATGCAGGCGGCAGGGTGACATCAGAACTTTACAACTGTTGGTGGCATAGAAGCCTTCTTTTTTACAGTATAGATCGTGTTCAGCAACGATACGCTCTGCAAGGAACTCCGGCGGACAGAAGGTACTGTCAAGAACCAGGTTGTAGTTGGAAAAATTAAAATAATCCAATGAATAAATATCTTTATAGCGTCTATCCTCGGTCTGTGCACGGGCAATCAGCTGCTGTTTGGTGTCTTCCAAAGACTTATAGGTCTCAACGCTTCCTCGGTTATCAGAAAAGACGCGGCGGGCTGCCTCGTCGATATTAACGCTTAAGAATACTTTGAACGAAGTCTTGGCAAAATGCCATGCAAGGCGCGAGTCGAAGATAATCTTCTTGTCCGGATTTTCTTCGGAGATACGGGTTACGGTATCGTCAATCATGTGGTCGAAGGAAGGGTCGTTACACATGCGCTGATTCATCTCGAGAACCGTGATGCCCAGATCCTCTGCGAGTTTCCGCTGTACCTTTCCGGTTGAATAAATCTCATAACCGTATTTTCCTTCGAGATAGCGGCAGATGGTAGATTTGCCGCTTCCGAGATTCCCTGTTAATGTGATATGCATGTTGATGTTCCTTTCTGCAAAAATATATTATTTGTCAAGATAGTCCGCAGAGAACTGCTCTTCCGGGAGCGGTCGTGCATATAGATAACCTTGAACGTAGTTACAGCCAATCTGGCGGAGAAATGCTTCCTGTTCTACTGTCTCCACACCCTCACAGATTACCCTCATATCAAGAGAAAATGCCATACGGACAACATTGGACAATACGATACGTTCGCGCTCTGAGTTAGACTCCGATTGCAGGAAGTCGCGGTCGATTTTGAGCACATCGAACGGAAGGCTACGGAGTGCATTCAGAGAGGACATGCCGGAACCGAAGTCATCCATGGAAAGAACACAGCCGAGAGAACGCAGTTCGTTCAATATGCTGAGCTGATAATCTTCTGTGGTTGCGAGAGCACTCTCCGTGATTTCGATTTCAATCATATGGGCAGGAATATTGTAACGCTCCAAAGTCGCTTTGATTACAACCGGAAGCACGTCGGTAGAAAGGTGCAATCGTGAAAAATTAACGGAGATCGGAACCACTTTTTTTCCGGCATCCATCCGCGTACGTAAAAACGCACAAACAGAATCCAATACATAATAATCCAAGGGAACGATGAAGCCGTTTTCCTCAAACAGCGGAATAAAGTGACCGGGCGAAACCATACCGGTAGGACGACTCCAACGTACGAGAGCTTCTGCACCGATAAGCTGTTTGGTAATGATGTCGAATTTGGGTTGATAGTATACCATAAACTGACGGTTGTGGAGTGCATCTTCCATCGAGTCTTCGATATCTTTTTGGGTTGCAAGTGTGTTGTGCATGGATTCGTCGTAATACATATAGTTGCACAGATGGTAGTCGACGATGTTCTTTCGAGCGATATTTGCACAGTCAACGGCGGTGATGGCGGAATCACCGGGCTGAATCGGATAGATACCGATTAGCAGTGCCAGCTTATAGTACTCGTCGTTGTCGCGACGGATATGCTTGGACTGGTAGACGATATTTTTTGCGAGCTCTGTAAGCTCGGTCAGGTCCGTATAGGAATATAGGGCAACGAACTTATCGCCGGTAATACGTGCTACGACAGACTCATTTTGACCGGTGTTGTTCAGGATAGAGGCAATAGAAATCAAGACATAGTCTCCGGCACGGTATCCATAGTTATCGTTAATCATCTTGAACTGATTGATGTCAAAATACAGAGCCGCAAAGTTCTTGTTTGGATTTTCGGAGAGGACTTCGTCGGCTCGTCCCAAAAAGGTGTTCAGGTTGTAACAGTTAGTAAGCGAATCAAGCTGAGATACATAAGCGATTTTTTTCTGTGAATGAATATGGGAAAGATAACCGCTAATCAGTTTAGACAGCAGTGCAAGCGAATCCAGCTCACTGGAGGACCAACTATGTGGATCTTCCAGTGTACAGTAGTTGATACATCCAAGATAATCTTTCTGAAAACGGATTCCACACTGTACCAGTGACTGCACATCTGCCAAAAAGACATCATTCAGAATGCGGCTTCTGTCATCGGAATCAGAAATGTTGTCGCAATGATAGAGATCCGAATCGGTTTGCTCATAGCCACGGAACAGCAGGGTTCGCTTATGAGAACGTATGATGCCGCGGAGAGCAAAGGACTGTCGGGTATCGGCAGACCATTCATGCGTAATGGAAGACGTTTCGCCGTCTTCGGAATATTCTCTGATGAAGATTCGGTCAAGATTATAATAGGAGCCAATCAGTGACAGTATCATATTGATAGACACATGGATATCCTGTGAGTCAAAAAGAATATCAATTGCGTTGGCAATAATAGTGCTGTCAATTGCGGATCTGGTTTCAAAGAGGGAAGCACCGGAAAGATTCTTTTTGGAACTCTTGCGGATACGCTCTACTTCAGGAATAGAGGGCAGAGTGTCATCATAGATACGGTAACGGCCGTGACCGCTCAGTTTTGCATTGTAAAGAGCGGTTTCTGCTTTTTCAAAAAGTGTATTGTAGTCGGTAGCATCAACCGGATAGACAGAAACACCGATGCCGCAGGAAAGGGTGTAATCTGCCTGTGTATTTGTGGTAAAACTTGCAAATACGTGTAGAATCTGTTGGACAACTTCGGTGACGTAGGCCATGGAAGGAACATTATCCAGCAAAACCGTAAATTCATCTCCGCCATAGCGGCTGAGAAGAGCGTTGTCCGGACAGATCTTCTTAAGACGGCTTGCAAGGTCAATCAGAACAGCGTCTGCAAAGATATAGCCGAAGGTCTGGTTTAACAGGTCAAAATCGTCAATGTCAATAATCAGCATAGCCATGATGACGGGCTCATCCATGGAAGCAATACGCTGCTCTGTCTTTTCAGCAAATGCAGTCTGGGTTAAAAGTTTGGTTAAGGGGTCCTGTTGTGCCTGTTCAATCAACGCGAGATATTCTAATTTGCGTTCGTGGATGTTTGTGGTCTGTCCGATAATGCTGACAGGAAAGCCTTCGTCGTCGAATATCTTGGTGCCATGAAGGTGATGCCATTCGTAATCGTTTTGAGGAGTACGAATACGCAGTTCAACAGAAATGGCAGGATCGGTTGAGTTGATGGCATCGCAGAAAGCGAAAAAGGCAGCATGGTCATCCGGATGAATGATGTTGTTACGAAGTGCATCCCTGCGGTGTTCTCCGGAAAAGTCCAAAAGAATATCAGATGAGGGATTGGTATCATCCCAGATCATCACGTCATCGGGGTAAGAATATTCCCAGATGAAGTTTTTGTTACTGGTCAGGGCAACCTTATAGCGGCGGCGTTCGGTAGCCAGGAGCTGTTTGTTGCTGTTCAGAATCATGCGGTCATACGAGTGGACAAAGTACAGCCATGTAGCAAGGACAACCACAATAATCAGAACAGATAAGACAAAGCCGTTGGAACGGTCGGTGGATGCGGTAATCTGGGAATCGATCAGATTCGCAAAATGGAAAATGGTCAAAGAGAGGTCTGTTTCCGGAACGGCCCCGCTGTAGGCATAAAGGTCACCGGAAAACGGGGGACAATAAAAACGTGTCAGTGCCGGTTGATAGCTGTCAATTGCAGAAAAGAAAACGTCAGAAGAATAAAATTCTGAAAAATCATACTGCTGAAGCTGTGTAGATAAAGGAAGTCCGACAGAAAACGGAGCGGTAGTGGCAAGCACTGTGCCGGAACTGTCAAGGATGGCATAACCTGCAATGGGAAGACGAATATCGGGAGGGCTGTTAAGAAATGCAGAAGAATCCGAGTCGATGGCTGTATAATAAGACGAAATCTCATCACAAAGATACTCGTGCAGATAAGAAAGCTGACTAGTTGCGTTGGTTTGTAATTGTGTACTGCTGTTGCGCGAATATGCGCTGTATTGGAGCAGAAAAATAACAGCCATAACAATGGTTATAGCAATCGTCAGTCGTCCGGTTGTGAATTCTCTCTTACGCATAGAGGCCTCCATCAGGGAAATCCGTCGTACGAAAACCAGAAAAATTAACAATCAATAGTAAAATTATAGCCGATTTTGCAGATATCCGCAACAGATTTCAATACATTCACGCAAAAATCTTGCATTCTGTGAATGAAGTGATTAGAATGAAAATCACGTTGCGACAGTAAAAAGAAATAAGATTATCAGGAAGCATCGCAGCGAACGCTTCGGAATGGAGGAAACATGAATAATTTTACGAAGAAAATTGGAAAATTGGTTCTTTTAGTTGTAGTTGTAGTTGTTCTGGCGATTGCCGGACTGAATTCTTTCTACACAATCAAAGAACAGGAACAGGCAGTAGTTACAACGTTTGGTAATCCACATGCAGTCAGTGAACCGGGTCTGCATTTGAAAATACCGTTTGTACAGAAGGTAACAAAGGTAAACACAACCATTAACGGATTTTCCATCGGTTATGATGAAGCAACCGGAACATCCATAGAAGATGAGTCACTAATGATTACCTCGGATTACAATTTTGTAAACGTAGATTTCTATGTAGAGTATAAAGTGAGTGATCCGATCAAAGCTCTGTATGCTTCAGATGAGCCGGTATTTATTCTGAAGAACATTGCACTTTCCTGTATCCGATCCACCATCGGTATGTATGATGTAGATAGTGTGATTACGACCGGTAAGAACGAGATTCAGGCAACGATTAAAGAAAGAATTATGGAACGCCTGGAAGAAAACAATATTGGTATCCAGTTGATTAACATTTCGATTCAGGATGCAGAGCCGCCGACAGAAGAAGTTCTGGTAGCATTTAAGGAAGTAGAAACAGCAAAGCAGGGGAAAGAAACTGCAATTAACAATGCACAGAAATACCGTAATGAGGAGCTTCCGGCAGCAGAGGCGAAAGTGGACCAGATTTTGAAAGAAGCAGAAGCTGCAAAGCAGGCACGAATCAACGAAGCAACCGGTCAGGTGGCACGTTTTGAAGCAACTTATGCAGAGTATATTAAATTCCCTACCGTTACCAAACAGCGTATGTTCTATGAGACGATGGAAGAACTGCTTCCGGAGATGACACTGATTATTGATAATACGGACGGAAGTGTAGAAAAGATTCTGCCGTTAGAGTCCTTTACGGCAGTAACAGAATAATCAGGGTTCGGAATGGAGGAAACTATGAACGAAAACATGAATGAAAATATGAACGAAAAGCAGCCGGAACGTTATCGTGAAAGCAGTGGCTTAGGTTGGAAGATAGCACTTGCCGTTATTGCATTGCTTGTGTTGATTGTTGCAAACGGTTGCTATGCAGTAACCTATGAAAATGAATATACTTTGATTAAGCAATTTGGCAAAGTAGAGAAGATTGTATCTGAAGCTGGTCTTAGCTTTAAGCTTCCTTTTATCCAGTCAACCGATACACTTCCTAAGTCTGTACAGATATATGACCTTGCCGCTTCCGATGTAATCACCGAGGATAAGAAG
>JAZSIB010000114.1:0-4044 GCA_045533585.1 Lachnospiraceae bacterium
ATACAGCTTACCGTCGCAGATTCGTCCTTCGAACACGTTAATCGGCGGTGTTCCGAGGAACTTTGCAACGAAAAGATTCACCGGATTGTCATATACCTCCTGCGGCTTTCCTATCTGCTGCAGCACGCCATCCTTCATTACTACAATCAGGTCGGAGATGCTCATTGCCTCCTCCTGATCATGTGTTACGAAGATGGTCGTAATCTTCGTCTCTCGCTGAATTCTTCGAATCTCTTCTCTGGTCTGCAGACGAAGACGTGCATCAAGGTTCGACAGCGGTTCATCAAGCAAAAGCACCTTCGGCATCTTCACCAGCGCACGGGCAATCGCCACACGCTGCTGCTGTCCACCGGAGAGCTCGTTCGGCTTGCGCTCCATATATTCTTCAATCTGCACCAGCTTCGCCGCTTCCAGACAACGCTCTGCCATCTGCTCCTTCGTGAGTTTATCCTTCCCTTTCAGATTCTGCAACGGGAAAAGAATATTCTGACGTACGGTAAGATGCGGATACAACGCGTAATTCTGGAACACCACGCCGATTCCGCGATTCTCCGGCGGCAGCTTCGTCACATCATCTTCCCCGAAAAACACCTGTCCGCTCGTCGGCTTCAACAGACCGCAAATCAGGTTCAATGCTGTACTTTTTCCACAGCCCGAAGGACCGAGCAAGCCCACCAGCGTACCGTCCGGAATCGTAAAAGTAAAATCATTTACCGCAATTACTTCCTCTTTGTTTTTCTTGTCCCGACTCGGAAACGCCTTCGTCAGGTTCTGTAATCTGATATCCATACTTTTCGCCTTTCTATAAAACAAACACAGCATTTACTACTGTATATCAACCATTATCTTCCGTTTGCATCTTATGATATTTTCTACCTTTTTGCAATACCATTTTCACAAAGAATCCACCTTATGCTCACTTCCTTACGAGTAACAAAACCCTCTTGATAACCACCAGTCACCAAGAGGGTTCAAAATCATTTCATCAGATACTGCTCAAGAACTGCTTCCAGTTTTTCCACATTCACCGGCTTTGTCAGATAAGCTTCAAATCCCTCTGCCAAATACTTTTCTTCCATACCGGCAATCGCATTTGCCGTTAATACAATCATCGGTGTGTTTTGGTTCGGATTCATACTATCTTCCCTGATCGCATGCAATGCCTCAATTCCATCCATCCCCGGCATCATATGATCCATCAGAATCAGATCATATTTTGTCTTTTTCGCCATCTCAACGCCGGCCATACCACCACTTGCCGTATCCACCTGCATCTGCGAACGCTTCAGCAAGGCAGTCAGAACCGTCAGATTCATCTTATTATCATCAACAGCCAGAAGTTTTGCATCCGGGAAGCGAAGATAATCACGTTGCTCCTGCGCGGTCATATTCTTGGTCGAGCTTCCTGCCTCTTCCTGTTCCGAAATAAGACTTTGCGGCAGACATACCGTAAAGCAACTGCCCTTTCCGTACTCGCTCTTTACCGTAATTGTACCACCCATGAGTTCTACCAGCTGTCTGGTAATATTGAGTCCCAGACCACTGCCCTCAATATAATGCGTCTTATCAAGTTCTAGACGCTTAAAGCTCTCAAACACCTGCACCAGTTCCTCTTCTTTGATGCCGATACCGGTGTCCTCTACTTCTATCTTAAGCCAATACTTATCTTCCTGCTGTTCTCCGCTTGCCCGGAACGTAATTGTTCCCTGCTCCGTATACTTCATGGCATTTGACAGCAAATTGTTCAGGACTTGACGAATCCGGAGTTCATCACCCTTAAGCCACTTCGGAATCCCCGCATCAATCTCTCTCACCAGTTCCAGCTTCTTGTCACGGATGCCCGGCATCATGGCAAGTACCGTATCATACAGCATATACGAAGTCTCATATGCCTTTTCGACAATCCTCATCTTTCCGGCATCTATTTTGGAAAAATCCAATACGTCACTGACCAGTCCGATCAGCAACTGACTCTCCCGCTTGATATTAATCGCATATTCCTGAATAATACCGTCCTGATTCTCACGCAGAATCATCTCGTTCATTCCGATGATGGTATTAATCGGAGTCCGTATCTCATGCGACATACTTGCAAGAAAACGCGCTTTGGACTCGTTGGCTGCAATTACAGCCTGCTTTTCTGTTTCCGCCTGTAACATCTCCCCGATGGAGTCATAGAGCGAATCAATTGCCGTTGCAATCTGACCAACCTCGCTGTTCGTATTAATATATTGGTCAAGCTCCGGATTCTTCTCCAACTTCATCTCCTGCAACTGAGTAATTGCGTCCCGGATATGTTTCATTGGCCGTGTACTGTAACGAATGCACATCCAGGATAACGCGCCGATCACAATCTCAAATATCGCACAGATTGCCGCCAGAACAATCATATTTTTATTGATATCTTTATGAATATTGGCCTCGCTGTTGCAGGACACCACTGCCCAACCGTACTCCGGTATATACCGGTAGGCTGCAACAGAAGCACCGGCCTTATCATCCATATATGTGATATCTCCGACTTCTACCTCTACTCCCTGCTCAATGATACGGATGATCTCTAACAACATGGGATCCTGTATATCCATTGCCATCAGTTCTTTTTCCTGTGCAAAGATATACTTACGGCTTGCGACATTAATCATATAATAGGTTGCGGCATCGTTTTTTGCCGATGCCATGAATGCTTCCAGGCCGTCTGCCATCGGTCCGCCACCGACATAGCCAAGTATCGTACTTCCGTCTGTATCAAATACCGGACAATACAAAGACAGAATCAATTTTCCGGATGCCGGAGAAACAATGATACCGGCATTGTACAAACCGTTCCTGTCCAACATTGCATTCTGCAGTTGCAGAAGCGGTGCGCCCTCACGCGTTACCATACCGATGGTTGCAGGATTCGAGTGCGCGAGAATGTGGGTATCCCACTCAGCAACATACAAGCCTTCCCAATTCGACATACGGTTGTAATACCGTTCCGTATAGGCTTGCGCTGCAGTCTGCTTTTCCGGGTCATCAAGATTTTTCAGAAAATCACGCACAATATCTGAGTCACTGTAAGTTCTCAGCATATCTTCCTGATGCCGTTTGTATTCTTCCACAATCTCTGTCTGTACACTTAAGGATGCATGCAGATCTTCCATCGCTGATTTATTCATCAGCGATGTCATTGTTGTACTTGCAACGAGATAAAGCAGCACAATACATATGAGATTAATCAACAAAACCGTTGCCGTAATGGCCGAGCTCATCTTTTTGTTCTTCATACTCCCATGGCAAAACACTGTCCGCGTCCTCCGTACATTGCCTTGCACTCCGCCTTTCTATCTTTCGATACCATCAAAAGCTTTCATAACTAAAAATACCCAAGAATATTATATGTTATTTCTTATATTCCTACAAGTCCTATCTGTAACATTTTCACATTGTTTCGTCTGTTTTCATCGCAACAAAGCGTAGCATATTTTCACCGTAAGAAGTGTTTCCCTGACAGTTGCGCACTTTCCATAAAGCAAAAAAACAGTAGACAGACATAACTCCCTACTGCTACAATAACCAACACATTAATATACACTTGATTACATTGGAAGCGAGGCACAATATGCAACATAAAGTAAATCTCGACGAGATCTCCGACGGTACACTATATACTTCAAATGACATGCTCCGCATCGGCTGTGACGGTTGTAACGGTGCAGCTTCCTGCTGTCGTTTTGCAGAAGATACAATCACACTTGATCCCTACGATATATACCGGTTACAGCAGGGCACCGGTCTTACGTTTGAAGCACTCTACACAAAACAATTGATTGCACTGTCTCCCGTGGACGGACTTTTATTGCCGCATCTGAACTTCTCTTCCGGGACCGGATCCTGCCCGTTTCTTCTTGACACCGGCAGATGCAGCATCCACGCATACCGCCCGGGACTTTGCAGACTGTTTCCTCTCGCACGTCTGATTGATGGCGGGAAAGTTCAGTATCTTATGCAGATTCACGAATGTCCCTGCGATACCAGACCGAAAACGAAGATAAAAAAATG
>JAZSIB010000262.1:0-5227 GCA_045533585.1 Lachnospiraceae bacterium
CCTCGGATGACGGTTGGCTTCACTGGGTGGCTGTTAGGCGGGAACATCAGGGAAAGGGACTATCAAAACCCTTGATAACACACGTACTCCGGGTGATGAATCAATTGGGACATGTCCGGGCAAAAATTCCGACACAGACCAACACCTGGCTGGCATGCAAAGTTTATATGGACTTAGGTTTTTTACCGGTGGAAACGAATCTGAAACACAATTATGAAGGGTGGAAAATCGTAAAAGCTTTAACGAACCATTGTGCATTGGGGAACATTTAGGAGAGACAGATATTATGAAGAAAACAGAGATAGATGAGGACGGAATTAGATGGAGATTCAATATAAGAAGTTGACGGATAAAGAGTTGGATACCTTTATTGATACGCGAATAAAGCAATTAAGAGAAGAAGGGGCTACAGAAGATATTGATTTGAAACCGGCGTTAAGAGATTACTATGAGCGCCATATGGCAGACGGAACCTTTGTGTCCTGGATTGCACTTGATGACGACAAAATTATTGGTACGAGTGGGATGTCTTTTGTAGAAAAGCCACCTTACTTCGGGTGTCCGAACGGCAAGATTGGCTTGCTTTCAAGTATGTACACATCAAACGAATATCGTAGAAAAGGGATTGCAAAGGAGCTGTTAACAAGAGTTGTAAAGGAAGCGGAAAACTATGGATGCGGTGCGGTACAGATTACCGCGTCTGATATGGGGGTGCTGCTTTATACTGACTTTGGTTTTCGGAAAAACGGCAATTTTATGCAATACAACATATAGAGTGTGAAACGTATATATGGGTTTAGTTCAAGTGAACAATACGTTGTTTTACTGTGATACAGAAGGACGTTACAATCAGATTGTAAACAGCTTTATGTTTGCAGGAAAGCGTTACAGCGATAGTCTGCAGGCACCGGAAAGGCATGGTGAACAGTATGAAAAACAATGTGGGTGAAACAATTTGCCAGTACAGACAGAAGAGAAAGATGACACAGGAAGAATTCGCTTCGCGATTGGGCGTGACGCCACAGGCAGTGAGCAAATGGGAACGCGGAAACGGTCTGCCGGATGTGTCCTTACTGGAGGGTATCTGCAGAGTTCTCGAAATCAATGCCAATACGCTGTTGGGACTGGACGAGAAGATTGTCGAAAACGGGAATGTTATGGCAGCGGCAGACATTAAAAATGCTATGTTTGCAGAGCCGTTGGTGTTGGAGTTTGGCGTGGATGTGATTCCGTGTATCGCAGAAGGATTAAAGACAGATTATGTGAACCAAAAGAGGAAGGAATTGATCTGGAGAACCGGCATGCTTATGCCGACGTTGAGACTCCGGGACAATGCCCTGCTGGCGCCTAACTCCTATCGAGTTCTATCCTACGACCGGGTGCTGTACGAAGCAGAGGTAGAGACCTCGGATATGGAAGCTTATTACAAGATGATTTATACTGTGGTCGAATGCTGCGAGAAAAATTATGCCTCGATTATTAACAAGAGTATCGTTAAAATAATGGTGAATAACTTAAATGAACTTTTTCCGGGAATTACAGAGGATCTTGTACCGGACAAGATTTCTTACTTGCAGATTGAGCGGAAATTACAGTCGTACCTTGAGCAAGGGAAACCGATACGGGATCTTATTCACATTCTGGAAGAGATGGAAGAGGCGTTATAAAGTAGGATACAATCTGAATGTAAGTAACAATACATTTGGATTGTATTTTTTGTATCTTGGTGTATAATAGAGGAAGAAAGTGCGCAAGATAATACGCAAGTCGAAAGTGCAGTGAGGTGTTTTCATGGGAGATTATAGACCGCCTTTTACAATCACGAATGAGATATTATTGTATGTGGCATCCATTTCAGAAAAGATTGGGCGTATTACAGTAATCGGTAATCTAGAAGCGAAACCACACCTGAGAAAAAACAATCGTATCAAATCCATCCATTCCTCCTTAAAAATTGAAGCAAATTCGCTTTCCCTGGGACAGGTCAGGGATGTTATCAACGGTAAGACTGTATTAGGTGAGAAGAAGGAAATTCAGGAAGTCAAAAATGCTTATGCCGGTTATGAAAGATTTTCTGAAATCAATCCATACAGTATAAAAGACTTGAAGCATTTCCATGGCATTATGACAAAATATGTCGTGGAGGAATCCGGGGATTTCCGCCGAGGTGAAGAAGGCGTATTTAACGGTGATCGCTGTGTGTTCATGGCACCATCTGCACGACTTGTTCCGCAGTTAATGGATAATCTTTTTGATTGGCTGAAAGAAGCACAGAGCAGTGTTCATCCGTTGATTCTGAGTAGTGTGTTTCATTATGAATTCGTATTCATCCATCCGTTTGCGGATGGTAACGGCAGAATGGCAAGGTTATGGCATACGGTGATTCTTTCTAAGTGGAAGCCGGTCTTTGAATATATTCCGATTGAGAGTCAGATTGAAAAGTTTCAAGAAGAATATTACAGTGTGATTGCCAAGTGTCATGTGGATGGGGAATCTACGGCATTTATTGAGTTCATGCTAGCACAGGTTGATAAGATTTTGGATGATATTTCTGTACAAATCAGCGAGGATAATGAACTGCTTTCAGAATATATTAAAAGGTTGCTTGAGGTAATGGAATACGACATTCCTTATACCGGTAAAGCACTTATGGAAAAACTGGGACTGAAATCAAAAGAAGGTTTCCGTAGAAATTATCTGCGCCCTGCAACCGATATGAATCTTATCCGTATGACAATTCCGGATAAGCCGAACAGCAGAAATCAGAGGTATGTAAAAATTTAAATAAAAGAAAATATATTGAGGTGCAAACATGCAGAAAACAGAAATAAAGATTAATATAAATGACTTCCCAAGCGGGCTGCATTACATCTTTGAAAATGCAACAGTGTATGACAGCAGTTCGCATCCGACGATGACGGTATACTACAGCGACCGAGGGTATTATGTGAAGATGGGTGCGAAAGGAAGCCTTGCGACAGAATCCGAGATAGTGAAATTGTTTTACCGGAGCGGGATGGGCGTAGAGTTGGTTACGTACATCTCAGATGAGAAGGACTACATGGTAACGAAGCCTGCAGTGGGGGAAGATGCGACGCATCATCTGGACAATCCGGAAAAGCTGTGCGAAGTGCTGGCAGAGGCGATGAAGTTTTTGCACAGCCGGCCGATTGACGGGGCACCGGTTTCGCCGTGTATGGATACCTATGCGAAAGCCGGAAAAGCTGAGCTTATGAAGCAGGATACCTTTATCCACGGGGATTTCTGTCTGCCGAATATTATGCTGGACAATGGGAAATTCAGTACGTTTATTGATGTCGGTCTGGCAGGAGTCGGGGATAAGCATATTGATATTTACTGGGTGCTCTGGTCGTTGAATTTCAACCTGGGAACGGATCAGTATACGGATTATTTTCTTGACCTGTACGGGAGAGAAAATGTGGATATGGATGTCTTGAAGATGGTGGCGAAAGTGGAACGGATGAGTGATGTTACATACAGAAGAGCAACCATAGAGGATTGTTTTCCGATTGCTGAATTGAAGGGCACGGTATGGAATACGACATACAGAGGGATTTACCCGGATGAGTCGCTGGACGGTTATGATGTTGGGAAAAATGAGCTGATAATTCAGAAGATAGTGAACAATCCGGAGATTGAGATATATGTGGCGGAAGATAAGGGGAAAATAGTTGGATTTATGACCTGTGGGAAGCCATATAAACCTTTCCGGCACTATGAACAGGAAATCGGATTGCTTTACATATTAAAAGAATATCAGCGGCAGGGAATTGGCAGGGGATTTTTCGATGTTGCGCGGAAACAGGTAAAGGAGAACGGATACAAGGAGTTTATCGTTTCTGTAAACAGCCAAAACAGCAATGCAATACAGTTTTATCGTTCTATGGGTGGGGAAGCGATTGACACGACGGAGAAACAATTGACGTTTGTGTATGTAGTATAAGATTATGATGGGGGAAGCATATAAATAGGGGGAAGATGAAAGGAAATGATTCATTAATGAAACGTGTATTTTTAGTACTTACTGTTCTTGTTTTATTGATAGTAACATCATGCGGTTCGAAAGAAACCGGACAAACGACCGTTACGAGGGGAAATAAGGAAGAGTTTAATCACTTTCTAACAGAAATCCGGCAGCAGGAAGAACCATGGACGGAAGAAGAGATTCAGGCTTTTGAAGCCTACGTTCAGCCAAAGGAGTATGAGCATATGTTCAGTGAGGATGAGATAAAAGTCCTCATGGAGAAAAAAGAAGTCTCGAAAACGGTTACGTCAAAGCAGGCGGCAGAAGATATTGAACTGGCGTTTCAGCTTCTTTCCTATGCTTACGGAGGATATCAGTACTTTGGTGGTGATGAGGTTTTTTTACCGATTCGGGACGACATTTTAAACGAATTGGAGACGGTATCAGATATCAAGACATACGATTTGTGGAAACTTTTATGGGATTCGTTATCTCCGGTGATTGAGGATGATCATTTTTACATCGTAACCAATCAGCGCCGCACATGGATTGTTGACCGGGAATATTTACAATCTACTTATTTTGTACGGGACTTGTATTTTGATGACCCAGCCGGTATCGATTCCCAATACGTCAAGCGCACGATAGGTCCTAATGGAGCTATTACATATTGTCTTGCAGCAGTTGTTCAGAGTCCGGAAAAGCTTCCTGCCAAGATGACCATCGAAGGGGTTGAATATGATTTGCGCTGGCGTTTGGCAAAACCAACATCGCACTCGGATGATACGTATGCTGAGGTTTTTTCTGAAACTGCCGTTGCTGATGGACGGCTTCCGGTGATACACAATTATTCGCTCAGTGGTGACGATAGCAGGATGGAGAAATTTGTATTCACCGGTGCTTCCTATGAATACAAAAAGGCACCTGCGTTTGTGTTGGATCTTAGGGGGAATAATGGTGGAAATGCCAATCATGCCCGTTTATGGCTCAGATATTTTTGCGACAAACAAGTTGAGGGAAAAACGTTGTCGTCAATTAAATTAAGCAACTTTCATACAGTTGTTTACGGAGGTGTCAGCAAAGATGTCGGTTCATGGCACTATAAGCGTTCCGATGGGATTCCTTGGGATACCGGAAACATTATTTTCGTTTTGATTGACGGTAATACCTGCTCTGCCGGAGAAATCTTTGCGAATATGCTTACTATGGGAAAACAGGTTGTGCTGGTAGGCACGAATACGA
>JAZSIB010000108.1:0-2456 GCA_045533585.1 Lachnospiraceae bacterium
TGTTAGATGAAAAAGGGATTACTGTAAAACAGGAGATTGAACCGGAGCTACTGCTTATGGCGGATGTAGACAAACTGGTACGAGTATTTCAAAACCTGTTCTGTAATGCGGTGAATTACAGTTATCCAAATACAGAGATTGTATGCAGTGCAAGAAAAGATACCATTACATTGGAAGAGAATCAATCTGTGGCAGAGAACAGTGTACAAAGTAAGGATGAATGTGTATATATCCGTATACAGAATCGGGGGGAACAATTGGGACCGGAGGTTCTGGAACACATCTTTGATAAGTTCTACCGGGTGGATGCTGCAAGACAATCCGCTACCGGTGGTGCCGGACTCGGGCTTGCGATTGCAAAGCAGATTATTGAGCTGCATGGAGGAACGATTAATGCAGTCTGTAACGATGGTGTAATGGAATTTAATATTATGTTGCCGATAGGCTAATTGAAGGCTGAAGTGTGAAACGACTGGTTGTTATAGAACGACAACAGCATAAGTTTTTATGAGGGGAAATAACAAAGGAAGGGTGACAGGTTATGATGAAGCAGATAAAGGATGTTTGTGTTTCCGGTTATAAGAAAGGTCTTACGGTAAACCAGATCAAATGGATTGCGCTTATCTTTATGACGATTGACCATCTTGGTGCGTATGGGTTTCCGATTCCGATATTTGATAAGTATTTTGAATTCCTTCGGATTCTTGGTCGCATTGCAGCACCATTGTTTCTCTTTGTAGTGACGGAAAGTGTAAAGCATACGAGAAATAAGTGGAAGTTTATTTTGCGTTTGTATCTTGGAGCTGTAGCTGTTGGATTATTTGTCACGGTGACGAACTATCTGTTTGATGATAGCATCGGAAGGTTTACGCAGAGTAATATTTTATTTACTTACTTTTATGTTGCATTGTATATTGTCTTAATTGAACAATTGATTGAGAGTGTGAAAACGAAAGAATGGAAGAGAGGAATCATTGGAGCTTTCAGTATTATTGCTACCGGTATCCCGCATATTCTCTTTGTTATCTTTGATAATTTTCCGTTTGAACGCTTTCAGCTTCCGTTTGAGACAGTATGGACCTTACGTGATTTGTTCCAAAGTTTCATTCAAAGTCCGTTTGGGGTAGAGTATACCATTCTGTTTGTTGTGATGGGTGTTGTGATGTATTTTGTAGGTAATAAGTTTTGGAAGGCAGCTGTACTTCTTATAGTGAGCGCGCTTTGTTACTTCGGTGGTAATCTTGGAGCACACAATCTGCCCTTCATAGGTAAGGTTTTGGGGTATCCGCAATATTATATGGCAATGGCAGTGCCTTTTGTCTTACTATATAACGGACAGAAGGGAAGAGGGAGTAAGTATTTCTTCTATGTCTATTATCCGTTGCACCGCTATCTGATTTCAATCGTGGTATATATATATTCTTTGCTGGCAGGGTGACATGGTTGTTTACATTTTATAACATTTAATGGAGAAAAAAACTTATATTTTTCTTGCAATCAAAAAGCAGTTGGACTATAATTACCATGTTATTAATCTTTGAGAAAGCTGGTATATAACATGAAGCTGATTGTTACGGAAAATTATGAGGAATTAAGCAAAAAAGCTGCCGAGATTATCGCCGGACAGATGAAGGAGAAGAGCAATTCTGTTCTGGGTCTTGCAACCGGTTCCACTCCGGTCGGAACCTATAAAGAACTTGTTGCAATGTATAATAGCGGCGAGATTGATTTTAAGGATATAACTACGGTGAATCTGGATGAATACAAGGGACTTGACCCAAAGAACGACCAGAGCTACCGTTACTTTATGCAGACGAATCTGTTCGACCATGTGAATGTAAACCCGGAGAAGACCTTTGTTCCGGATGGTACGATTGTTGATAGTGCGAAGGCTTGCAGTGATTATGACAAGGTGATCGAAGCTACCGGTGGCATTGATCTGCAGTTACTTGGTCTTGGACATAACGGACATATCGGCTTTAATGAGCCGGCTGAGTACTATACAAAAGGAACACATTGTGTGAAGCTTACTGAGAGCACAATCAATGCGAACAGCATCTACTTTGCTTCGATTGATGAAGTTCCGAAGGAAGCATATACGATGGGTATCGGTACGATTATGAGTGCTGCGAAGGTGCTCATTATCGTAAGCGGTAAGAGTAAGGCTCCGATTATCAAGGAGATTTTGACCGGTCCGATTACTCCGAAGGTACCGGCAACGGCATTATTGCTTCACAGAGACTGCATCATGATTGTAGATAAAGATGCATATAGTGAGAAGTCGGATCGTAGCCATGTCGTTCTGTGTGCCAAGGAGTTGGCTAAGACATTTGTCTTCCTAAGACCGCTTGGCCTCCGACTTAGATTTTGACCGGTCCGATTACTCCGAAGGTACCGGCAACGGCATTATTGCTTCACAGAGACTGCATCATGATTGTAGATAAAGATGCATATAG
>JAZSIB010000112.1:0-15701 GCA_045533585.1 Lachnospiraceae bacterium
AACATTACCATCACCCTTGCCGGCCGGAACCACTTTACCGCCAAAAACAGCATCCTTAATGTGAAGATACTTGGTATAACTTTTCAGAAGTTCCCAGCCGGGAAGCGTATCCACATCACACTGCACATAATTTGCAAAGTCAAAGATTCCTTTCAACCCCGGAAGGGCTCTATGAAGTTCCAGACACCGTTCCGGAATATCGCCGTAAATACCCTTCTCGTTCTCATGGCAAAGGTCAATTCCGCTTCCCTTTGCAACTTCTAAAAACTGTCCCATACGATCAAGCACTTCTTCTTTGTAATCCTCTGCCTTCACTTCTCTCGGAAGATAGAAAGAGAACAGACGGATGTTCTTGCTTCCAAGGCAGGCTGCTACTTCCAATGTATGTTTCAGCTTATCAAGATGCGGAGCAAAAGCATCAGTGATACCAATTTTTCCAATCGGTGAACCGATGGACCAGGTCACAAGGCCTGCGGCATCCAGCTTATTCTTTACCTCCTTCGCCTTTTCCAAAGTAATATCAGAAACATTCGTTCCATCAACATTTCTAATCTCCAAACCGTTCAGATTGTTCCGCTTCATGGCTTCAATCTGGCGGTCAATCATTCCGTTCGCCTCATCTGCAAATGCGTAAACCCTTACTTTATCGTTCTTATCACAAAACATAAGTTTTACCTCCGTTTAAGATACTTCTATTCTATAGAAAAAGCGGACAGCATTCAAGCCATCCGCTTCAACTCCATAAAAAATTGCATTACTTCTATAATATATACAACACTACTCTCAAATAAGAACTCAATCACCACATCATTCTAATTCGTCCGAGCATCTGCATCACGGCACTAAGCGGTTGATGTCTCTCGGAAACAGTGTCGCATATCTTACATTCTCAAATCCCAGCAGCTTAGCAGTAAACCGTTCCAATCCGAGTCCGAGTCCACCGTGCGGAGGCATGCCGTACTTGTGTATCATAAGATAGCTTTCAAACAGCTCCGCATTCATACCTTTCCTCTCCATCTTGGCCAATTGGTCTTCATATGAATGAATCCGCTGTCCGCCGGTCGTAACTTCGAGTCCCCGGAATAGGAGGTCGAAACTCTCTGTTTCTTCCGGATTCTCAGCGCTTTCCATTGCATAGAACGGCCGCTTACTGCTTGGATAATGTGTCACAAAGACAAATTCACTTCCCGTCTCCTTGAAAATCAACTCGCACAGCAGTTTCTCCTCTTCCGGTTCAAAGTCTTCCCAGTCACTCACTTCCTGCCTGCGCGCTTCTGCCACCTTAAGCTTTGCTTCCCTAAAACCTATCGTTGGAATCGTTTCAATCACCGGCAAAGTGACATTTAGCAAGGTAAGCTCCTTCTCGTACTGCTCCTGTAGAGTATGAAATACGAACTTTAACATCGCAGTTTCCATCTCCATAATCTCATAGAAGCTTCGGATATATCCCATCTCAAAGTCCACGCTGGTATACTCGTTCAGATGTCTTGCTGTGTCGTGTTTCTCTGCACGGAATACCGGCGTAATCTCAAACACGCGCTCAAATACGCCCACCATCATCTGCTTATAAAACTGAGGACTCTGCGCCAGATATGCTTCCTGACCGAAGTAATTCAGAGCAAAGATATTGGCGCCACCCTCTGCTCCTGCCTGCACGATTTTCGGAGTATGAATCTCCGTAAAGCGTTGATTATGAAGGAATTCGCGGAACGCCTGACAGATTCCCTCTTGTAACTTAAAGATAGCTCTCTGCTTCTCATTGCGGAGTGTAATCGGCCGATAGTCTAAGAGATTCTCAATTGAAGTGTCTACCAGCTTCTGGTTGATTACAATCGGTGATAGTTCATACGGCTGGCTCAACACCTCAATCGCTGTAATATGCAGTTCGTATCCGACTCTGCTTCTTTCTTCCTCAACTACACTGGCGGTCAATACGACACAGGATTCTTCCGCCGGGAGTTCTACATTCTCTGCTGCGATACACTGTACCACATCACGTTTGGTTCTCAAAAGAACAAACGAAAATCCCTTCATCTTACGGATTTTATAGATGCTTCCGTGAATACGGACGGTTTCTCCGATTCTGCTTTCCAATTCAGACGGTTCCACGGTAGTTGTTGTAATATTTCCTGTCATACAATTCATCATATTTCTTTCCTTTCCGGCAACACGTATCTTCACATCTGTTGCCTATGAAAACTGTTTATCTATTTCATTTTAACGATTTGTTTTTTATCATCCATCAGAACATCGTCTTTATGTCCCATACAATCACCTTCTTTCAAATCCCCATATGGTCCATAATCAACGAAAAATGAATACAAAAAAACCACACAGGAAATATATCATATTACCTCATGTGGTCTCATGCTGCTATATTCCACATAGGCACAACACCGTAAGCGCTTGTACCTATGATGATTCACACATACAAACGCTAAAGATCGTCGTCCCTATTCAGTTTCTTTAATTGAAACTGGTTCATACAAATCCGTCTGCCTTTCCATTGATTTATTAGTTCGTGATTCTATCACTGTCTTTACCACTTGTCAAGCGTTATTTTTCAAACACTGTCTTCACCCTTTTGATAAGCTCCTCCGGCATAAACGGCTTCTTAATATAGTCAACCACCCCCAGATTCCCTGCTTCTACCACGGTTCCGACATCCGCTGCCGCCGTCAGGAACATAACCGGAATATCGGCAAGGTCCGGATTCTCCTTGATAATTTCAAGGGTCTTAATTCCGTTCATCACCGGCATCTCAATGTCCAACAAAATCAACTCCGGCTTATGGTCTTTCAGATAATTCAGACACTCCATACCGCTCTCTGCTTTACAAACAATGTACCCCTCCCGTTCCAAAATAAACTCCGCCATACGCAGATTCATCGCATCATCATCCACTACCAGAATCAACTGGTTTGCCCTATTCAAATTAGCTAACATAGTATTTCTCCTTCCTATACCTTTCATTATCACATTACCTAATCATATCTTTGTCGTTTCTTTTAATCCATTGTTTCTCTCACGCTTGCTATTCTCTCATCCTGTACTCAGTATCCTCATCAATCATGCGTAACATAATCTCTACAAACTTCGGGTCAAATTGTGTTCCGCTTCCCTTGGCAATTTCTTCTCTTACTACATCCTGTGGCAGAACATCACGATAGCTGCGTTTGGATGCCATTGCATCATATGCATCGGCCACACCGATGATACGTGCCGTCTCCGGAATCTCTTCCATCTTACGTCCTTCCGGATATCCGCTTCCGTCGTAATGCTCATGATGCCAATGCGCACCAACCGCAAGCCCCGGTATCTCTGTCATATTATCAAGAATCTCCGCTCCGATCTCGGCATGTGCCTTGATGGTCTGATACTCTTCCTCTGTCAGCCCGGAGGTCTTTTGGATGATACTGTTCGGGATACCAATCTTTCCGATATCATGGAGCAGACCGACATAATAGATATCCTCCTGCTCCTGTTCCGACTTTCCGGCACGCCTTGCAATCTCTCTCGCATACTCCGCCACACGCAGCGAATGACCGTTGGTATACTTATCCTTGGCGTCGATAGTATTGGCAAGTGTAAGCATGATTTGCAGAGACAGACGTTCTACCTTCTGCCGTCTGAGTTCCGCCTGATGTGTCTGCTTTTGAACCTCTTCACTCAGATTCTTACGCAGGCGGTCAAGTTCCAAAATGCGGTTGATACGTTCCAACATAATATCTGCCACAAAAGGCTTCTTGATAAAGTCCTGCGCTCCCCGACGAAAGCCTTCTATCTCTGACTCGCGGTCATTATCAGCCGTCAGAAATACAACCGGTATTTCTTTCAGCGCTTCATCTTTCGCAATCTGTTCCAACACCTCAAACCCACTCATCTCCGGCATATGCAGATCAAGCAGAATCAAATTCGGCAGTGTTGTCTTAAGATACTCCAGAGCCTCTGTTCCCGACTTCACACAATCCGTATGATATGCTTCTCCCAGAAGCTTCTGTGCAAACATCAGGTTCAACGCATCGTCATCTACTACAAGGATTCTTTCTTTTTCTTCTCTCTTACGCTCCTGTACAGCCTCATCTTTCTCCGGCCCTACACACAGCTCCTGCCGGATTAACTCCAGCAATTTTTCGTACTGTTCCATCGTCCCGGCATGCTTGGTCTTAATCTCATCAATCCGCTTCTCTTTCGCAGCAAACTCCAACTCTTTTGCTGCCTCAGATAGAGTCACCGCTCCAATCGATAGAGACGTACTTTTCAACGCATGAACGGCAATCCGATACTCTTCCCAGTTTTTTGCTTCATAACACTGCCTTATCTGCCCCAGTCTGCTGTTATTCAGATACGAGCCCAACATCTCGCGATAAAACTCTTCACTGCCACAGCAATACTGTAACCCGGTGTCTTTGTCCAGGCAACTCCATAAACTGTCGTTTTCTTTCTCCTCCGCCTGTAACAACTCCTTCGGAAGAAGCTGACGAAGTTTTGTCAGTAACTGTCCATATACAATCGGTTTGCTCAGATAATCGTCAAATCCCTCCTGCAGATAGCGCTCTCTCGCATCGCCCACTGCATTGGCCGTCAGAACCACGATTGGCACGCCTGTGCACAGCCCTTCTTCACGCATCCGGTGCAGGGCCTCCACTCCATCCATAATCGGCATCATGTGATCCATCAGAATGATATGGTATTGATTTTGTCGTATCTTTTCCAATGCTTCCACTCCGTTTACTGCTGTATCCATCTGTAATTTGGTATCACGCAGCATACCGGTCAGCACATCCATATTCATCGGATTGTCATCCACCAACAGAGCCCTTGCCCGAGGAGCTTCCCAAAGCTCTTCCGGATATTCCAAAAGATTAAACTGCTCAGCCGCTCCCATCTTTCCGATTGGAGTTGCATCTGCAACTTTCTGCACCAGACCAAACGAGAAACAGCTTCCCTCTCCCGGTATGCTCTCTACTTCCAACCGGCTATTCATCGCGTGAAGCAGACGGGTAACGATGGTAAGTCCCAGACCGATACCCTGTATATTTCCGGTGTACTCTTTATCAAAACGAATGAAACTTTCTGATATCTTCTGCACATCCTCCGGCTTCATCCCGATTCCGCTGTCCTTTACTGCACACACAACCCGTCCATACTCTGCATCCAGCGTTTCCCAATCGATGCCTATCTCAACATAACCTTCATTGGTATATTTCACGGCATTGGAAATCAAATTGTCCAGAATCTGCTTAATTCGAGTCACATCGCCGACCAATTCCTGCGGCAGATTCTCATCAATCTGAAGCCTGAGTTCCAGCCCCTTACTTTCCGTCCCGTACTCCGCAAACGTCAGCGCATCCTGCAATACATCGCGCGTGTAATATGCGTTCTCAATCAGTCTGAGCTTCTCCTTCTCGATATCCGTAAAATCCAGAATCGTGCTGACCAGTGACAACAGATTCCTGCCTGCCAGACGGACATTGGATGCATAACCTGCCGTCTGACTCTCTCTTGTTTCACGCAACAGCATCTCATTATATCCTAAGATTGCATTAATCGGCGTTCTAAGTTCATGTGACATATTGGCAAGGAACTCACTCTTTGCCGCATTTGCCTTTAATATCTGCTTCCTCTGCTTCTCATAAACATACGTCTGATACTTAAAAATTCCACCGAAGATGCAAGTAACAACTACCATCGACTGAATCATATCAATATAACCTGCATTTCTGCTGTCAAGCGGCATAACGCTCTCAGGATACCACATCTCAATCAGCATACACGCAACCGCTGCCATCGTATTAATGACATACATAAAGATACACAGCCTGCCGTTTAGAATCAGCCAGGAAAAAATCAAGCCCAGCAACACCCATACCGGCATACCGGAGTGCATACCGCCACCGGTAAAGTACATCAACGGAAATAATACCATATTGCCGATTAATACAATAAAACTTGCTGCCATCTGCGGTTTTTTCTTTATATTTGCAATCCAAAGGCTCACCCCGACTACAACAATCAACAACGCAATTGCACACAAGGCAATCGGATCCAGTTGTATCAGTACACTTGCGCCTAATGATATCAGACCACCGCAGAACGCCGCAGAAAGAATCAGATTCAACAATTTATGCTGTATATCCAGTTCTTCCCCAAACATCTCCGCGATTATACTTTTGATTAACTTCATCTGCTACCTCCTCATCGGGAACCCCTATAGACTGATCTCACATCTGTCTTAACAGCCCTTCTCAACAAACCATTCAGACACAAATCTCGCTGTCCAGAATCTGATATCCTTCCTGCACCGTTGTCTCATACAGCTTACATAATGCATCGTGATTTTCCCGAATCAGAGAGATCTGATTTTCTTTCCCTGCTTTTTCTGATATTAACGCCATCTCTGACAATTTCTTTGCACCGATACTAAGCGAGGTTGACTTCAATGCATGTACCAGAACCGTATAGTCTCCCCAGCTCTCCTGAGCATAGCATTCTTGCATTTTCTTTTGCTTATCCTTACTCATATCACAGAACATACGCAAAAACTCCCGATACATCTCAATACTCTCTGCACTGTACTGCAAACCAAGAAAGATATCAACGGTTCCACGAAGCAGCTTGCCGGTTCCTTCTGCATTTCCCGTAACATCCCCCTGCGCCGGAGTAGTTGCTTGTGCACTTGTCTGCTGTTCGGTATTTGTTTGTCTGTCCGCCTGCTTAGACTTTTCTGCTCTTCCTACCGGATGAATCTTGTCCTTGGAGATATACTTTTTCAACAAATCTTCCAATTTATCAGACTCAATCGGTTTACTCAGATAATCGTCAAATCCCTCCTGCAGATACATCTCACGTACACCCAGTATCGCATTAGCAGTCAGAACCACGACCGGAGCGTCTTTGCTGAGATTGTCCTCCATAGTTCTCAGATGCTTCATAGTCTCGATACCATCCATACCCGGCATCATATGATCCAAAAGAATCATATCATATGTATTCTTTCTTACAAGCTCAAGACACTTCTCACCCCGCTCACAGCAGGTAATGTCTATCTTCGTCTTCTTTAACAGATTGGTCACAACAAAGAGGTTCATCTCGTTGTCATCCACTACCAGTACCCTTGCATCCGGTGCTTCGAAGCTCTCACGATACGCCTGCATGGATGCAGCCAGTTCATGATACTTCGCCTCAAACGATCCGATTGTTCCCTCTGCATTTACCTTCTGCGGAAGATACGCAGTAAAGCACGAGCCTTCCCCATAAACACTTGCAACCTCCATATGACCCTGCATCAGTTCAAGCATCCTCGTCGTAATCGAAAGCCCGAGCCCGGTTCCCTCAATGCTATGGTTTTCTTTCTGATCGAGACGTTCAAATGCTCCATACAGTTTATCCATATCTTCTTCCCGGATACCAATACCGGTGTCTGATACAGCAAACATTAATTCAACGGTATCTTCTGAGGTGCGCTCCCCTCTGACTTTCAACGAAACGTAACCTTCTTTGGTATATTTCACTGCATTATTCAGAAGATTCACGATTACCTGCCGGATTCTTACTTCATCCCCATAAAGATGATCCGGAAGGCTCTCGTCCACCTCAATCCGGAATTCCAGATGCTTCTGCTCGGTCTTAATCTGTATCATATTCACGACATCATACAAGACTGCACTCAGCTTATAGTAGTCATCCACGATTTCCATCTTGCCGGCCTCTATCTTTGACAGGTCAAGAATATCATTAATCAGGGATAACAGCGTGCGGCTTGCACTTTGTATATTGAACGCATATTCCTTAATACCCTCGTCCTCACATTCACGAAGTATCATCTCATTCATACCCATCACAGCATTAATCGGTGTTCGGATTTCATGTGACATACTGGCAAGGAAATTCGTTTTTGCCTGATTGGCCATATCTGCCACCTCTTTGGCACGTCTTAACTCCTCGCTTTCTTTCGCCTTTTCCTCTGCTCCAAACAAAAATGCCATACCGATTGCCAGCAAAAGCAACAAAAGACCAAATACCCATAATACCAGCTTAATAATATAAGAGATACCTTCGTCGGCGACGTCCTCCGGAACCATACCCACCAGCAGTAAGTCCCATTCTCCTATCTCTGCTACAAACACATACATCGGACTTTCTGCCGCTGAAAATACTGCTGTCGCTGAAGCAATGTTCATCTTTTCGCTGATCTTGGCAAAGCTATCTTCCATGCCATTCAACTGCCAGAACGGACGTTCTGACTGGCGATATCCGCTGGGAATGATGATCTGTCCCTCACGGTTAGCAACCAGAGCCCGGCCTTCCCCCTCATAGCAGATGATGCCGAACTTTTCATATAACAGTGCCTCCTCCACAAACTTATACAGCACGTATTTTACATTCCCGTTGTTATAGACGGGAACCGTAAACAGGAGACCGTTTCCATCCTTATAAGACACCGCACTGTTTCCACGGAAAGAATGCTGGATTCCCTTATAATCAATTGCTCCGATTCCGTCCCCGAAGCATTCGTTCCGGTCAAGATCAAGAATCCCCCAGATAGCTTCAACGTCTTCCTGCTGAGCCATCTCCATAATACTCTGTACTTCTTCCGTATTTGCCTGAAGATAGAACGAGATATTCTCGAGATTTGTAATCTCTGCTTCTAACTTCTTATCTACCAGCTCTGCCAGCGTCTCTGCCTGTCGTGCTGCCTGCCGCTCCAGATGGCTCTGTAGCAGCATCTGCATTCTCCCGCGCATCAACAAACCTACCAACGCAAGAATTACAACAAACGCTGTCAGCATAATAAACAATTGAGTTTTTCCGGACCGAATTTTATCTTTCATAAAATCTTACACCCTCTACATACCAATCAAACTGCTCTAGTAACATCTCATCACTGATAACTTCTTTTTCCCCGCAACGCAGCTTCCCTGCATTGTCATAGATTACCCCGGAAAACACATCCTTTCCGGTTAATAACTCCTGCTTTGCCTGTGCAAGCTCATCCCGTATCTCCGCTGTAACTTCAGAAGATAATTCAGACAGTCCAACAGCCTGTGCTTCCATTCCAAGCCAATAATTGTCCTGAAGATTGCCTTTTCCTATCATATATTCACGGATAATTTCCTCGTATACCATACCCCAGTCACATACGACCGCCGTAAGGTGTTTCCCGGAAGCGCCCTCTGCTGCCGCATGATATCCAATGGAATATATTCCTGCCTCTTCTGCTGCAGCCACGACATTGGGACGGTTCTGATGATAAGTCAACACATCTGCTCCGGCTCCAATCAGCTGCTGTGCAGCTTCTTTTTCTTTTGCTTCATAATCCCATTCTCCCGTCCAGTTTACCAACACCTGCGCATCCGGATTCACACGTTTTACGCCTAAAGTAAATGCATTGATTCCGCGATTTACCTCATTATTCTCCATTGCTGCAACGTAGCCGATGGTATCGGACTCACTTTTCATCCCGGCAACTATCCCGGCAAGGTATCTTGCCTGATATATTCTTGCAAAATATGAGGTCATATTCTCATCATGATATTCGGACGAATTCACATAAAATACAATCTGCGGATACTGCTTCACCAGCTCTTTCGCTTCTTCGGAATACCCGTAACTGGAAAGAATTATCATCTTTGCACCATCTTCTGCCAATTCCCGTATTGCACCGTTGCAGGCTCCGGTAAACTCCGGTATGTTCTCTCTTACCAGAAGTTCTCCTCCGAGCTTCTCGCAGGCTGTTTTCACGCCATTGTAATGCATTCCGTTCCAGCCGCTTTCTCCAACCGCGCCGGTCATGATAAAGCCAATCTTAACTTTGTCATCCTTTCCTTTTCCCGAAAACAGAATCACGCAAAATATACTCAGGAGTATAAGGAAAGCAACGATTAGCAGGAGTATGCTTTTTGCTCTTTTAGTCATGCACAATCACTCCTTCCACATACCAGTCAAAGCGGTTCAGCATAGCGTCATCCGTCATACTCTCCCCTTCTGCAATCCTTAAATTCCCTGCATTGTCCTTTATCGGGCCATAAAAAACATCCAGAATTCCACTCTCAAAACGCTCACGTTTTTGCTCAATCAGTTGTATCGTTCCAACCTCGACATTCTTTGTTAATGGTGAAAGATCTACCACGCCGGTTGTCGCACCTTCCCAGTAGTTGTTCCCTTTGAACTTTCCCTGCAGACATTTCAAAATATACGGCTCATAATAATTCTCCCACCGCCAGACCGGTGCGGTCAGGAAAGTGTTCGGAAAAAGTTCACTGTTATCCAGATTGTAGCCGATGGACCAGATTCCTCTCTCTTCTGCCAGTTCTAAAACACGCAGGGAATCTGTATGCATGGCAACCACATCAATATCATAATTATCAAAAAGAGCTTCTGCCGCAGCTCCTGCCATCGCATCATCCGTCCAGGAATTGCACCACTTTACATGCACAACCGCATCCGGATTCACTGCTCTGACGCCCAAGGTAAAAGCATTAATCCCACGATTCACTTCTGATATAGGAAAGGCTGCCACATACCCAATCTCATTGGTTTTGGTCTGCCTTCCGGCTACCATACCACTCAGATAACGGAACTGGTAAATCCGTCCGAAGTAGGTAGCAAGATTCTTGCTCTGACGGATACCGGTTGCATGGAAAAAGTATATGTGCGGATACGCCTCTGCCATCTCCAGAATCTCTTCCCCGTAATCAAACGAACTGCAGACAATAATCTCACATCCGTCGTCAATCAGTTCCTTCATTACATCCTTGCTCCGCTCATCGGTCGGAACCGCTTCTTTGTATGTAACATCAAGATTCAGCTTGACCGCAGTCTTCTTCATCCCCTCGTAATGTGACTGGCTGTAGCTTTTGTCATCACAAGTTCCGATCAGAAGAAATCCCACCTTGGTTTTTACTTTGGTTATATTGGTATCCTCACCTTTTCCATTAATCAGGAAGATGCCCGCAACCGTAATTACTATAATAACAATTATTATGCATAATATTTTTTTCATAATACCCCTACCTGTCTTCCTCTGCAGACACTTTTGCCTGCGAGCTTATACCGCGCTTATTATACCACATTAATACATTTACAGATGTTTTATTATTTTTTCACATAAAGAAAATTGTCACCAAATACAAGGTTTTGGCGACAATTTTTTGACGCTTTATTCCATTGTTATTATCTCATACAACTCACAATCCAATACCCCAATCCAAGCACCCAGCTCGCAAAAATCCCATACAGAATCACAGGTCCTGCGATGGTAAATATTTTACAGCCAATGCCGAATACCTGACCCTCTTTTTGGAATTCAATTGCCGGTGCGGCAACCGAATTTGCAAAGCCCGTAATCGGCACCAGAGTCCCTGCTCCGGCATATTTTGCAAGTTTTTGGTACAGGTTCAGTCCGGTCAGTATCACGGCGATGAGCACAAGGGTAATGCTCGTTGCCGTCTGCGCCTGTTCCTTTTCCAGCCCGGCAAGATTCCGGTATGCATCCATAATGCCCTGCCCGACTGCACAGATTGCTCCGCCGAACAAAAATGCATTCAACATATTAATCAACCGGTTGTTCACCGGGGTAACCCGCTTTACATAATCATTATACAGCTTATCATGCACCTGCTTATCCTCTGTCTTCACAACATCCGATGCCTTCACCTTTTTCTTTGCCATATCAGCCACACCTTTCTCTTACTTCACATTCCATACCATTTCCCACAACACGCCGAACGCTTTTCCCAAAGCGAAGGCCGTTATGATATAAGCGAGTCCGATGCGAAGCCGGACCCTGCGGACAAATACCGGAATTGCGTTGACTGCCTCTGCCAGGGCAATCGCAAGACAACCCGCATGAATCCCGCTGAACACACCATATACTGCAAGGAACCATGTCCCAAACGGAAGCTGCGGCTGCCAGATACTCACTACACTTCCAAGTGCTCCGCCAAGCACAATGCTGTCTTCAAACAGAGACAGATGCCGTATTGTCTTCGTTCGTGCGATGATTCGTGTCACCACTCCGATCATTACGGTAAATGCAAATACACCTGCTGCTACCAGAAAACCGGATGCCGTGCCGATTACCGCTAATAATATCTGTTTTACCATCCGTTATCCCCATCCGCTTTCTTTACCGGGCGTCCTGCAAGTTGCCTTCTCTGGATGCATTTTCAATCACTGCCTTGTTCACGTTTTCCTCATACAGACGCATCTGTACCTGCAAAGGCGTCGGGTCACTGTCTATCTTCACTCTGGAAAAGTGATTGAAAAAGAGGATTACACCAATCGGCAGTCCGATCGAATACGCTATCTCTATCACCTGACTCTCAACCCCCTGTCCCAGCACCAGTTCTTCCATCATGCGGAAGACATCTGCAACCGCAACATCCTGGTTGAAAGTCATAATCGTAAAGGCAGCTCCGAAAAATACAGCGAAACAAACAAACGCAGTCTTCAGTACTTCCAGGGCAAGACTCAGTTTTTTCGGTGGCTTATATTCCACAATAAATTCATCCTCGCCGACGTTCACCCATTCCACGTCCTTATGCTGCAGGCTCAGAATCTCAAACAGCTTCAGGATGGAAAAGGCATACTTCTGTGCCTTACTGTCCTGCACCGTCAGAAGAACCTCTTTTTTTAATTGTCTTACCAACTGTCTGTCATTGCCAAACAGCGTTGCGGCGTCCTCTACCAAGATTTGTTTTTTCGTAACAATACTGCAGCGTTCTGCTTTTACATATACAATCCGTGATTCCTGCGACATAACCACTCCTTATACCAACGTTCCGCCGGGCTGTATATTTTGTCGCAAGCCAACAAAACATATCAACACAACCAAAGCCACAAACAGAAGGATGGCAAGCCCAACTAAAACACGCTTTCCTCTCATGCTGTCCTCCAATTCATTCTGACTGATTCCGTATTTCTGATTTTAGTATCTGCAAGAAAAGGAGTTTTATTCGTCTTAGTCGCATTAACCGGTTAACCGGTTTCGCAGTTGTAACAGGATCTTTTTTTCCATCCGGCTGATCTGCACCTGACTGACACCCAACACATTTGCAACTTGTGACTGGGTTCGTTCCTCAAAAAAGCGCATGCGGATTAAGTCCTGTTCTCTCTCATCCAGCTCTGATATCAGTTTTTTCAGCGCCATATGATTTATCAGGCGTTCGCTTTGATCCTCTTCTGCGATTTTGTCCATCAGTGCAATATCGTTTCCGTCACTGTGATGAATCGTTTTGTTCAACGATTCCACCTCCGCCGCCGAGTCCAATGCCATCACAATCTCTTCTTCTGCTAACTGCAACGTAGCTGCAAGCTCCGCCAGCGTCGGTTCCCTTCCGTATTCGCCTTCCAGCATCTCCCTGACTTTGCATACCCTGTACGCTGTCTCTTTTAATGTACGACTGACCTTAATCATCCCATCATCCCGTAAAAAGCGCTTGATTTCCCCGGTTATCATCGGTACCGCATAGGTCGAGAACTTCACCTCATAAGACAATTCAAACTTATCCACTGCCTTCATCAGTCCGATACAGCCAATCTGAAACAAGTCATCTGCCTCTTGTCCTCTTCCGAGGAATCGGCGCACGATGCTCCATATCAGACCGATATTCTCTGTGATTACCCTGTTTCTCGCATTCGTATCACCCATCTGTGACAGGCGAATCAACTCCAAGGTATCCACAGATTATGTACCCCCGATTCTCTTTTTCATACGGATTCTGGTGCCTTCGCCCGGCGCGGAATCTACCCGCAGCTCGTCGGTAAACGCCTCCATAAAAGCAAATCCCATCCCGGAACGTTCCCATTCCGGTCGTGTTGTATACGTCGGTTCCATTGCCTTCTTCACATCCGGAATTCCCACTCCGTAATCCCGAATCTCGATTATGACATCCCTGCCGCTTAGTTCCGCGCGCAATTCTATCTTGCCCTGTTCATCTGAGTAAGCATGTATAATCGCATTCGTAACCGCTTCGGATACTGCCGTTTTCAAGTCAGAAAGTTCCTCAAGTGTCGGGTCCAGCCGGGCAGCAAATGCCGCAACTACAGTTCTTGAAAAACGCTCATTGTGTGATTTGCTCCAGAAAGTCAGACACATCTCGTCCCGCACGTCCGGTCCTGTCTTTTTTGCACTTACTGTTTCTGTATCAAACTTTTCCCCTATTTTCTGCGTTGTCTCCACGTTATCGTCCTCCCCTTTTTTGGTTCAGTGCTTCCATCGCTTCCCGGACTCCTTCATACTTGTCCATCACGCGATACAATCCTGATATGGTCAGAATACGGTCCACCTCATGTCCGACTCCGCAGGCAACAATCCTGCCCCCCTGAAAGATTACCTGCTTATAGCGCCCCATAATCATTCCGATTCCGGAACTGTCCATAAAATGCACCTCTTCAAAATCAAACACAATGTTTTTCAAACCGCCCCTCGCAATCAGACGGTCCGCCTTCGTCCGGATTGCTGCCGCATTGTGATGATCGATATCCGAATGGAACCGGATTAACAGCGTCTGCTGACGAATGGAGTATTCTGCTTCTTCCGCCTCGCTATTTACTAACATTTCCTGATACATATCTGCTCCTTTCCGCATTGTTTGCCTTTCCATGTCATCTTTTTTTTGCCACCCGTTTTTTTCGTTCCGGTCTTATATTTCGACACACAAAAAAAGACAGCCGACAGAATTTATCTTCTGTCAACTGTCTTGCTTCTTTTGTAACAGCTTCTCTTATCGCAATGACTGCAGGCGTTCGGATGCATAGCCTGCCAGGCTGGAATCCGGACAGGTCTTCAAAAGCAAATCAAAATAAAAACATGCCTGTTCCCGGTTACCGAGTTCTTCGTACGACCTTCCGAGGTAATAGATGGGACGATCATAATCTCCGTCAAACCGGTGCGCATCGCTCAAATCACGAATCGCATCCTCGTAATAGCCGTTGTCAAAATCGCTTCTTCCATACTGATACTTGTAAGATGCTGCATCCGGCAAAACATTGTCGCACATCTTCATATAATAATCCTTCGCCTGCTGCAATTCGGTCAGATTGATATCAACCTCAACCAGTTCTTGTGCCGTCCGGATACAAAGTGCTTCGTCCGGGCCTTTTCCGGCATCCTCCTTGATTTGGCGGTCCACAAGATAATCCACATAACTGTTCACCGCTTCAAACAAATCCGTAAACAACTGCATATGCTCCGGATTCTCATAAGCAACGTACTCTATCTTCGTTGCCGCCTCCGCAATGCTTTGCTCCAATTCCTTGTTATTCAGTTCCAAGGTCGTTATCTTAGTCTCCAGAGACCGAATCTGTGCAATCTTGGAATTCAGAGACTCACTGTAATCAATCTCCTGTGCCATATACTCCTCACGGATTCCCGCTTCACGTCCCGGCACAATCAGGAAAAACACAACTGCGATACCAATCAGAATACCGGCAAGCAACCCGACAAATGCCATAACATTGGGCTTGTCTTCACGGAAACGTTCCTCCTCAAATGCAGGTGAGGATGCGGTAGAAAATACATCCATCGGTGATTCCGTCTCTTCGCTGTTCACCGGAACACCACTGTTTACCGCTCGCTCTACCTCCGCCAGATAGCGCAGTGCCGTCGTGTTGGCACGGTCAATCTTAAGCACTCTCTTTAACAGACGCATTGCCCGCTCGCTCTCGTTCGCCTTCATATGAAGGAGTGCCAGCAA
>JAZSIB010000008.1:0-16490 GCA_045533585.1 Lachnospiraceae bacterium
ATTTTCAATGTTGCACGCCGATGTATCGAAGACTACAAAAAAGGAATTGACACAGTTGTTGTATTGTCTGCAATGAGCAAGACAACAGACGTGTTGATTTCCCAGGCAAAGCAGATTAATCCGAATCCACCGAAGCGTGAGATGGATATGCTCTTTACCGTGGGCGAGCAGACCTCGGTAGCATTGATGGCAATGGCAATGGATGCACTTGGTGTTCCGGCAGTATCTCTCAATGCATTCCAGGTAGCAATGCATACAACCTCCCGTTACGGTAATGCACGTTTGAAGAGAATTGATACCGAGCGTATCCGCAACGAGCTGGATGCAAGAAAGATTGTTATCGTAACCGGTTTCCAGGGTATCGACAAGATGGATAACTACACGACACTTGGCCGCGGCGGTTCCGACACGACTGCAGTTGCACTCGCAGCAGCACTTCGTGCAGACGCATGTGAGATTTACACGGACGTTGACGGTGTGTATACCGCTGACCCGCGTATCGTAAAGGATGCAAAGAAGCTCGATGAGATTACATACGATGAGATGCTTGATCTGGCATCTCTTGGTGCAGGTGTATTGCACAACCGTTCAGTCGAGATGGCAAAGAAGTATGGTGTACAGCTGGTAGTTCGCTCCAGTCTGAATAATTCTGAAGGTACCATTGTGAAGGAGGAAGTAAAAATGGAAAGAATGCTTGTAAGCGGAGTTGCTTGTGATAAAAATACGGCTCGTATTGCCGTAATCGGTCTTCAGGACCAGCCGGGTGTTGCATTTAAGCTGTTCAATCACCTTGCAAACCATAACATTAACGTAGACGTTATTCTGCAGTCTGTAGGTCGTGACGGTACGAAGGATATCAGCTTTACCGTGGCAAAGGACGACGTAGAAGAGACTCTTGCTACTTTAGAGCGTCATAGAAACACCAGTCTGATCTGTGATAAGGTGGACGTAGACCGCAACGTGGCTAAGGTATCCGTAGTTGGTGCAGGTATGATCTCCAATCCGGGCGTTGCAGCTACCATGTTCGAGGCGATGTTCAATGAGAACATCAACATCAAGATGATTTCTACTTCTGAGATTCGTATCACCGTAATCATTGAGGAGAGCGAGGCTGACCGTGCAGTAAAGGCAGTACATGACAAGTTTGCCCTTGGTGAGTAATCGGCATTGAAATAACAGAATAAAAATGTTACTCTGTAAGAAGAATGTCCATTGTGGCATTCTTCTTCTGCTATATGGGGATACAGTGTGATGCCCGATAAAAGCTGTCTTAAGATGACGGTATGTGTATGCGATGGAATAAGGGGAAGCGATGAAACAGAAACTGAAAAGATATAGATTATATATTGTCCTGCTTTGTATGTGGGGAGGGCTGCTCTGTGGCTGTGCGGACCGGACGGAACAAGAAGAAACGTTTACAGAAATGACCGGACGACCGCAGGTGACAGAACCGGGAACATCGATTGCGTCGGGAGACGAAAAACCGACCGACGCAATTACCGACGGAATGGATACAGAGGGAGAGTCGGTTAATGCTGAAAGAGACGATGAAGAAAACAGAGCAGATATAGAAAACGCGTGCGAAGAGGACACAGCGCCGACAAGCACGCCTGTTACACCGGAGGCGGAATTGCCGGCAACGGTGATAACGGATCCGTACGACGGAAGATTCTGGACCGGAAAATATGCGGAGGATAATTATATTCTGCTGACGAAGGATCAGATAAGGGAACAAAACGAGAAAAATTACCGGGCAGAAGGAACGAAGCTGAAAAAACTGTCGGAACGCACTGCGTATACAGCGGGTACAGTCCTTGGGATGATAGAAGAGTACAGTCTGCCTTCCCGCAAATACTTTGACAACAGAGAGTTCGGAGCAGCAGAGAAGGAAGTTCTGCTGCAGGAACGGAATCTGTCCGCTTTGCGGGAAAATACGGCAAGAGAAATCATACCGGAATACGGAATCCTGATATCCAATACAGATGTACGCAGTTTTCCGACCGGGAAGCGTCTGACCTCGCAGGTGCAGGGGAGATTCGATTATCTGCAGGAGACGAGGTTACTCATCGGAGAAGCGGTCTTGGTGCTTCATCGTTCAAAGGATGGAGCATGGTGTTTTGTGCAGGCGGAGAATTATTCCGGCTGGATCAGAGAGAATGCGATTGCGTATTGTACATGGGATGAGCTTTGCGATGTGACAGAGGCGATGACAGCAGTGGAGAGTGACCGGATTGTGGTGGTGACAAAGAACGGAAAGTATCGCATCGGGGAAGAGGATGTTTATCTTCGAATGGGGACACGTCTTCTTGCCGGTGGCACAGATATGCATGAGGAGAAACACAGTCAGGCAGAGAGTGTGAGAAATCAGGTTACGAAGTATAATCCGGAAAATGTGCAGAACGGAGAATATGTGACGGTCAGATTGCCGCGAAAGGATGCAGATAGCAGACTTGTCTGGGAAGAGACAAGTGTGAACTGTACCGGTGAAGATGGTGAAGTGTGTTTCGCAAAGGGGTATCTTGCTTATAACCGTGCGAACGTAATGCAACTGGCGGTACGACTCTTGGGAGCGCCGTATGCGTGGGGGGATGCACCGTCGTTTGGTGCGGAGGTTGCAGAAGCCGGGGACAACGGCATGGACTGTTCCTCTACGGTAGCGGCGGTATTCCGTTGCTTTGGGTTGGTTCTTCCGCGGAACACAGGAACACAGCGGAAGATGGATTGTGAGAAGCTTACGATGTCCTCGCTTGGAACGGGGCAGAGACGGGAGGCATTGGACAGGCTGCAGGGAGGAGAATTGTTGTATACTTCCGGCCATGTGATGTTGTATCTCGGGAAAGTGGACGGTGAATATTACGTACTCCACAACACCAGTACCGAAGCGAGGGATGACGGAGGACAAGACGAATTTTACCGTTGCGTCATTACAACGATGGGACTTGGGAAGACGGGACAGACGATTCTGGAACGTCTGATACAGATGAATGCGTTGTTTCCCATTGACTAATTGAAAAAATGCGGTATGATGGAACGGGTGCAATTTGAAAAAATAAGGATAAGAGGAATGCTATGGCGACAAGAAGAAAAAGCAGTTCGGGAAAAAACTTTAAGAGCATGAGTTATGTAAAGAAAAAGAGCAAAAAGGCTCCGGTGACGATAGTAACAAGTATCGTAGTGGTTATAATGACCTTGCTGGGTTGGACCAATAAAGAGTTTTTACAGGAGTATCTGTTCAGCGAATACGGAATCTTCGGAAGTGAGACGAGCTACGGCAATGAGCTGGAAGGCTATACACTCGGAAACATGGGAGAAATCTTCTCCATGGTTCCGGAGTTTACGGATCAGCCGTATGTCGTAATTAATAATAATGAACCGTTCTTTACGGAGGAAGAGAAAGCGACGACAGATGCTTTTGAATTCTATTCGGAGCTTGATAGTTTGGGACGTTGTGGTATGGCACTTGCCAATGTCTGCAAGGAATTGATGCCGACCGGCGATCGTGAAAGCATCGGTCAGGTAAAGCCGACCGGCTGGCAGACTGCAAAATATGACCATGTGGATGGGAAATATCTCTATAACCGCTGTCATCTGATCGGATTCCAGTTGACCGGAGAGAATGCCAACGAGAAGAATCTGATTACGGGAACCCGCTATATGAATGTAGACGGTATGCTCCCGTTTGAAAACATGATTGATGACTATGTAGATGAGACAGAGAACCATGTGCTTTATCGTGTGACGCCGGTGTTTGAAGGCAATGAGCTGGTGGCAAGAGGCGCACTGATGGAAGCATATTCTGTAGAAGATGAAGGCGAAGGTATCTGCTTTAATATCTATGTGTATAATAATCAGCCCGGAGTTGTAATTGATTATGCTACCGGCGAGAGCCGCGCACAGTAAAGGGCGAAAAAATATGCGCTGTGCCACGGGATGCAATGAAGTGCGACGTGGCAGGTGAAAATGTGGAATAGAAAGGGTAACATTTCGTGAACGATTATTCTAAAGAAATAAAGCGCAGACGTACGTTTGCAATCATATCACATCCGGACGCTGGTAAGACGACCTTGACCGAAAAGCTTCTGCTTTATGGCGGCGCGATTAACCTTGCGGGTTCGGTAAAGGCAAAAAAGACGGCAAAGCATGCAGTTTCGGACTGGATGCAGATTGAGAAAGAGAGAGGTATCTCAGTTACGTCTTCTGTTATGCAGTTCGAGTATGACGGGTATTGCATCAATATTCTGGATACCCCGGGACATCAGGATTTCTCGGAAGATACTTACCGTACCCTCATGGCGGCAGACTCCGCAGTCATGGTAATCGATGCATCTAAGGGCGTTGAGGCACAGACCATTAAACTGTTCAAGGTCTGTGTGATGCGTCATATCCCGATCTTTACTTTTGTCAATAAGATGGACCGTGAAGCAAGAGATACCTTCGAGCTCTTAGATGAGATTGAGAGTGTGCTCGGTATCCGTACCTGTCCGGTGAACTGGCCGATTGGTTCCGGTAAGAATTTTCAGGGTGTTTACACCAGAGAAAACGAGACCATCAGCCGTTTCACGGCAGCGAACAACGGTATGAAGGAAGTAGATACCGTACAGGTGAAGATTGGTGACAGTTCGCTCGACGATGTCATCGGTAAAGCAAATCATGAGAAGCTGTCGGAAGAGATTGAACTTCTGGACGGTGCCTGTGATGAGTTCGACCTCACGCGTGTGCGTGCAGGTGAACTGACCCCGGTATTCTTCGGTTCGGCGCTCACGAACTTCGGTGTGGAGAATTTCTTAAAGAGCTTCCTTGAGATGACGACTTCTCCGCTGTCGCGAGAGTCGGATAAGGGAACCATCAATCCGATGGAGCATGAGTTCTCGGCATTTGTATTTAAGATTCAGGCAAATATGAACAAGGCACACCGTGATCGTATCGCGTTCATGCGTATCTGCTCCGGTCGTTTTGATGCAGAGCAGGAAGTATATCATGTACAGGGTGCGAAGAAGATGCGTCTGTCCCAGCCGCAACAGTTGATGACACAGGAGAGAAAAATCCTGGACGAAGCGTATGCCGGTGATATCATCGGTGTATTCGACCCGGGTATCTTCTCTATCGGCGATACCATCTGTATGCCGAGTGACAAGTTTGAGTACGAAGGCATTCCGACCTTTGCACCGGAGCACTTTGCGAAGATCCGTCAGGTCGATACGATGAAACGGAAGCAGTTCATCAAGGGTGTGACGCAGATTGCACAGGAAGGTGCCATTCAGATCTTCCAGGAGTTCCACAGTGGTATGGAAGAGATTATTGTCGGCGTAGTTGGTACCCTGCAGTTTGACGTGCTGAAATTCCGCCTGGAGTCAGAGTATGGTGTGGAAATCCGCATGGAAATGTTGCCGTATGAGCATATCCGCTGGGTAGTGGGGGACACGGATGTGGCAGCACTGTCCGTTACTTCTGATACGAAGCGCGTCTGCGACATGAAGGGCAATCCGTTATTGTTGTTTGCTCACGCATGGAGTATCAATACGGTAATCGACCGTAACAAGGGATTGCAGTTGGCGGAATTCCGCAAGAACTAATTCGTATGAAGGAAATTGCCCATTATATTGTATGTGGAAAAAGGTCGGGTTGTAAAATACAGAAAAATGTGAAAATTATATGAAACGAAATCGCGACTTGCATCGTCTATGTGTTTAGAGTACACTATACGAGAGTCGCGATATTGTTTTGCAGACGATGCGAGGTATTGTTTGCAGATATGGGGCTTACGATTGCGTGATGATTCGTATAGGAGGAAACATAGATGAGTGAGGAAAATATGCCGAAGGGTGTTCCGCCCGCAGAAGCAGTTCCGGAATGTCCGGACCTCGAAAGCATGATGCGTACTTACGGAAACGATGTACTCCGAACTGCATATATGTATGTTAAGGATATTCATACGGCAGAGGATATCTTTCAGGAAGTATTTATCAAGGCAGACAGGAATAAAGACAGCTTTCGCGGGGAAAGCTCCGTGAAGACCTGGCTGATACGGATTACGGTAAACGCCTGCAAGGATTATCTGAAAAGTGCGTATAACCGGAGGGTGACGCCGTTACAGGAATTTCAGGAGAATGCAATGCCATTGGGAAATGGCATGACATTGGGAAATGTCATGACATTGGGAAATGTCATGATTTCGGAGAATGATTTTGACAGGATTGAGCGTAAGGAGACCCAACAGGAGGTACGGAACGCCGTAATGAGCCTGCCGGAAGCCCACCGTGCGGTTGTGCTGTGTGTGTATTTTCAAGGTATGACGGTTCCTGAGGCTGCCAAAGCGCTCGGGCTTGCAGAAGGTACGGTAAAGAGCCGCCTGTCAAGGGCGAAGGATAAATTAAAGCAGTTGCTGGAAGGGCGGTCAGTGTGAAAAATGAATTTTCACACATGGATGACAGAGGTATGTGATATGTTTTTTGAAACAGAACTGAGTGATGAACTGAATAATGAGTTAGAATCCGCAGGCATCTCCGTCAGCGAGGCATTGATTGCAAAAACGCTTGCAGCGGTACAGGCGGCAAGAGCGACCGAAGAAAATGAACTTTCAGACGCAGAGTTCGTTGAGGCAAGTGAAGAGAATATAACCAAGCTGATCGAACTTGCAGAAGCCCGCAAGGGAAGAATGAAAGGAGTAGGTCAGGCTGTGTTCCGCGTAGCTGCTGTGATGGCAGCGTGTTTTGTGCTGGTAGTCGGAGGCTTTGCATTGCGTTTTTCCACGATGCGTATGGGAAGAGAGGAAGCAGCACCGATGGCGGCAGATGAGAACGGTAGTGCACGGAATGGAGTTAAGTATGCAGCAGATGCGGACAGTGCTACGGAAAGCGAAGACTTTAAGATGTTTAGTGATGCAATGGAATCACAGGCAGAGGAGTCAACAACTGCAGCAGTGAATCCACAAGAATTACCGATGGCACCGGTTGCAACGACAGCAGGAGGCGATTCGGCAGACAATGCCGATGCAGTGATAGAAGGAGTGGCCGAGGAGTGCGAAAAGACAGAGGCTTCTGACATACAAGGGGAAGTAAACCTGTTGGTAGAACAGCTTGTACGGGCAGAGTCCGTAGAGAAAGAGCTGACTGCGCAGGGAACAAGCGTATATCGTTTTGTGGTACAGGATGCTGCCGGAGCAGCAGTATGTTATCTGATTCATGAGACCGGTGAGGTGGAATTCGCAGAGATGGGGGCAGACGGTGAGACCGGTGCAGTATGGTCCTATGGAGCAGCTGAGGACAAGGAGTTTAGAAGATCCGTACTGGTATGGATGAAACAGAACGGGTATGAATTCGATGAGGATTGATTTGCAAGTAATAAAAGAGTCTCTGTTCGTTCGAAACAGAGACTCTTTGCGCTTTTGTTTGTTAATGTCAGAACCGGATGATTAGAAGGTCTCTTCGGTAGTCTCAATCGGAGCATCCTCAACGGGAGTTTCCTCAGCCGGAACCTCCTCTGTGGATTCATCGTTCGTAATATTGATGGAAACATATTCACGGGAATCATCATCGAAATCATCGAAGTCGTCATCCTCATCAAAATCATCAACAAGGTCGGCATCCTTCTTCTCAATGTAATTTTTGTAGACATAATATCCACCGGCAGCGAGTCCTGCAAGGGAACCTACAGCAAGTAAGAACTTAAGAAATTTCTTCATGGAAACACACTCCTTTCGTCAGTATCGATACAGTGTACAGTATCAGCATCGACAGCTTAGTTAATATTATACGGCGTATTATGAAAAAAGGAAAGTAAAATTTTCAGGAATAAACAATTAATGATTGAAAATAATAAAAAAGATAAAAAAGTGCTTGCATTGTTGAGAACCATGAGTTATAATAGCGTTCGTGGCTGACAGAACAGCACAACATTGGGCTATCGCCAAACGGTAAGGCAACGGACTCTGACTCCGTCATCTCAAGGTTCGAATCCTTGTAGCCCAGCTAATGAGAGCACTTCGAAGGAAGTGCTTTTTTGCTATTATTCACCGAATCGGAGAGGAGGGGAGTCGTATGTCGATAGCTGCTGTTGTGGTGACGTACAACCGAAAAGAAGAACTGCTCAAAAACCTGCGTGCGGTTCTGACACAGACACAATTGGTGGATCGCTATTACATTATTGATAATCATAGTAGTGATGGCACAGAGGCGACGTTACGGGAAACAGGACTCCTTGACAATCCTGTGATAGAGTATGTATATCTTCCGGAAAACATCGGCGGCGCCGGCGGTTTTTATACCGGTGTGAAGCGCGCTTATGAGGACGGATATGATTATGTCTGCCTGATGGATGATGACGGCCGGCCGGCGGATGACAAGATGATAGAGCGGCTGCTGGAAGCGGCGGAAGCAGTGAGAAGTGCGAACTCGAAGCTGATGCTGAACTCGTTGGTGTTAGGTCTCGACGGAGAACAGATGGCGTTTGGACTGACCGGCATCGAGACAAAGGAAGATGCCCGCGCAAAGGCGCAGAACGGCTTACTTTACGGGACGATTAATCCGTTTAACGGAACATTGATATCAAAAGAATTGATTGCAGATATTGGTTTTCCGAATCCGGAGCTGTTTATCAAGGGCGACGAAGAAGATTACCAGCTTCGGGCAACGAATGCCGGAGCAATGATTGTTACGGTGACTGATTCCGTATATCTGCATCCGGCGGCAGAGAAGAAAACGGTCCGTATCGGGAAGAAAGAGTTCAGAGAGACAACGGAGGCACCGTGGAAGGAATATTATCGGGCGCGGAACCTGACGTATATTTTTCATCGCGAAGGAAAGAACGGACTATGGATGCGGCATGTGATAAGACAATCGTTGCTGGCGATGCGTTACGGTGAGCAGAAAGGGAAGACCGTATACCGGATTATAAAAGGTTGTATGCATGGTCTGAGGGGGAAACTCGGACAAGTGATAAAGCCGGGCAGTTAAATTTGCAAAGAAAAGGGAAAAATAAGTAATTTTTTATGTGTTTTTTCACATTTACTGTAGAAATTGAGATAGAAGAGTAGTATAATGTTACAAACTGTTAAGTTGATTACATGCCGACAGGTGGTGTGTGGCTAAGCATTTGCAGTGGCGAATGCGTTGTAAAAACAGCGAGTGAATGAAAGGAAGTGGATCATATGGAGAAAATCAAAAAAGATTTATCAAATCCTTTGTATGCTGACGAAAGCCGGAATCAGACTGCAATTCTTGCAGTATCGATTATGAATCTGGTATTGGTAGTGGCGTATCTGATTGAGGTGTTTAAGGGCGCACGTACCATCCCGTCGTATATATTTGTGGCAGCATCCTGTATTTTGCCGAGTGTTATTTCGGTTTTTATCTTTTTGAAAAAACCGTACACGAAGATTATCCGCTATATTCTCGGCGGAGGTTTTACGATCTTTTACGCGTATACGATGTTGACGGCTCAGAATATGCTCGCATTTTGCTATGTACTGGTTATCTTTGCGGCGCTGATTATCTTCGTTGATTTAAAATTCTGTGTTATGCTTGGTGGAGCTGCCTTTTTGGTAAATATAGTCAATTTGGTGAAAAGAGCACTCACCGTAGGGTTGTCTTCGGATGATGTCACAAGTGCAGAGATTATGTTGGCATGTATCGTACTGACTTGTTTGTTCTCCGTATTATCGATTAAGAGGGTAGAAAAGATTGGTCAGGCGAATATTGACAAGGCTGACTTTGAGAAAGAACAGTCAGAGAAGCTGTTGCAGACTACACTTGAAGTAGCTGTTTCTATCAATGAAGGCGTAAAAGGTGCACTGGAAGAGACCGAGGGCTTACATAATGCGATTGTAATCACGCAGCAGTCCATGGAAAATCTGAACGGCGGAGCGAACGAGACCGCACAGGCAATCATGGAACAGCAGGAAAGCACGAACGAGATTGACAAGGGTATTCAGGAAGTAGAGTCTGTAGCAGGTGCGATTATGGACGAGCTTGCTTCGACTGCAGATTGTCTGAGTACCGGTACTGAGGGTATGGCAGAGCTGCTGAATCAGGTGAAGATATCACAGGCAGCCGGCGAGATGGTTGCCAAAGAGATGGCAGAGCTTCGGGAAGATGCCGGACAGATGGAAAATATCGTAGGTATGATTAGTAGTGTAGCGAAGCAGACGGCATTGCTTTCGCTCAATGCAAGTATAGAAGCAGCAAGAGCCGGAGAAGCAGGTAAAGGCTTCTCGGTTGTAGCGAGTGAGATATCCAATCTTGCATCCCAGACGAATACTGCAACAACGGAAATCAATAAATTGATTGAAAACATATCCCGTTCCATCGGAGAGGTTGTGCGGGCAGTAGATGAGCTTCTGGGCAGCAATCAGCTTCAGAACGAATCAGTAGGTCGTACGGCTGAGAACTTTGAACGGATTCGTAACAGTGCAGGTGTGATTTCAAAGCATGCGGAGCAGCTGAAAACAACCGTTGATGTGACTGCGGTTGCAAATACGAAAGTGGTACAGAATATTGACAACGTATCGGCTGTAACACAGGAAGTATCTGCAAGTGCTACTGAGACGCTGGATGGATGTAACATGAATCTTGAGAGCATCGAGAAGCTGATGCAGATTATGGAGACGCTGGGAGCAGAAGCAAAGAAATTGCAGAAGGAAGAGTAAAGTTATTGTTGTATTGCAGATGAAGTGAATCTTCATGTATATAATAGGACCGTCCGTGAGGGCGGTCCTTATTGTATATAAATATTTTAGATTACGGATAGCAAAAGATAAGAGAAGAAGCATCAATTATGTGGAAGATAGTTCATCAGCATGGATTCCAGCGTAGCTGCCTCAATCGGCTTGGACAGATAATCGGCAAAGCCCTCCGCAAGGTACTGTTCGCGCATGCCTTCGATCGCATTGGCGGTCAGTACGATCACCGGGGTGTTTTGATTGTCATTCTCTGCATCAGCACGCAACATATGCAGGGTGGCAATACCGTCCGGATCCGGCATCATGTGATCCATCAGAATTAAGTCGTATTTTTTATCTTTTGTCATCTGCAGACATTCGTTGCCACCGGAGGCGGTGTCGACCTGTGCTTGAGAACGTTTCAACAGTCCTTTCAGTACCAGAAGATTCATGCGGTTGTCATCAACGGCGAGAATCCGTGCATTCGGTGCGGTAAAGATAGTATCGTCCAAAGATGCGGACGGGTTGGAAGCGGCATCAGAAACCGGCGCGTTGTCAATGGTGTGCTCGCGGATAATCGTTTGAGGAAGTTTGATGGTAAAGCAACTGCCAATCCCGTGCTCGCTATTGACTTCAATGCTGCCGTGCATGGAATCAACCAATTGTTTTACGATATTCAGACCGAGTCCGGTTCCCTGTATGTAACGGTTCTTGGACATCTCGAGACGCTGGAAACTGTCGAAGAGTTTTGCCATGTCTTCTTTACTGATGCCGATACCGGTATCCTTTACGGAAAAGAGAAGCAGGAAGCTGTTAGCATCCCGGATGCCTCTTACGGTAAGGCTTACACTGCCTGATTCCGTGTATTTGATGGCATTTGATAACAGATTGTTGAGTATCTGGCGGATACGGATATCATCACCGCGTAAGACTGCGGGCAGGGACTCGCCGATATCCAGCTTTAATTCCAGTTGTTTTTGTTTTGCACGGATGTCCGCGCTGAGGATAACATCGTTCAAAAGGGAGGAGAGAGTATAGTCATTTTCCACAATTTGCAGCTTTCCGGCTTCCATCTTGGAAAAGTCTAAGATATCGTTAATCAGACTGAGGAGCAGGTTGCTTGCGCTCTTGATGTTATTCGCATACTCGGAGATTGTTTCATCCTTATTTTCGCGCAGAATCATCTCATTCATACCGAGTACTACATTGATGGGGGTGCGGATTTCGTGTGACATATTGGCAAGGAATTTTGCTTTGGACTCACTGGCTGCGATAGCGTGCTGACGTTCTTTCTCAACAGAAAGGAAGTCGCGGATTGTCTTGAGTGTTGCCATAAACAGCAGTGCCAGCATACCAAGGCACAGGGCAAGACCATTTATTCGTGTGTCGACAATGTAGACCAGGCTCAGCTCGCAGATGCCGCCGACGATGGCGATGACAAAGCCAATGGCGACTTCTTTGTATTCTTTTACATAACCTTTGACAACATCACGTATCATCGTAAATGCCATGAGGACAATCAAAGCAACGATAATGACGTGAGATATGGTCATGGTTTCGAAAAAATCACGGATGTTGAATGCCTGCAAAACAAGGATCAGAATATAATTTGCGGCGGTGCAGATGCCGATAATAGTAGATGCTTTCTGATAACGTCCCTTCTGTATGCTGTTGAGATATGAAAGAAAGGGGTAAGGAAGCAGCGCAACCATAAAGAAACCCATCCACATGGCGACTGTAGAGCTTGGAAATATGAACTGGCGTAGTTTGGACTCGGCTATCAGCCAGGAAGAGGTAATAAGAAAGACGTTGCCGAGGTGCACCAGATCTATTTTTCTCTTGTATATAATGCGTATCAGCAGACTACTGCCAATTACGGTAAGGCTGACGAGGAACAGCAGAATAGCAATGATAAGACCGGGGCCATACACTTCAAATAAATGGTCGCGGATATCGGATTGTTCGCCGGCATAAATGTCGCTCACATAATTAGCATAATTGGATTCGCTTAAGAACTCAACGCGTAAGAGCTTGCCGGCGTCTGCCTCATACAGGGGGCAGAAAACATAGGTCATGGTACTGGTGTGTCCGAATATCTGTGTGTTGAGTGTAGAGTACTCTTTGCGTAACTCGTTTCCGATATAGATACGCATTTCCTGCTGCATGCTGCGGAAACAGAGAGAGGTGTTTTCTTGGTCTTGTGGTAGTCGTGTGGTAATGATGCCCCATTCACCGTAAGCAACGTCGCAGGTTCCCGGAATCTGTACCGTGACTTCAGTGCCGTCAGGAAGAACCTGAACCCAGTTTGCCTTAAATACATGGAAAGTGCTTTTTTCGGCTTTATTTTCCTTTGGCATAAATATCTGTCCGAAGAGGAACAGCAGGAAAGCACTTACCAACATGCATGCAAGTGTGATTCGGAGTATTTTTAGGTTGCGAGGTGTTTGTACACTCATAAAAGGTCTCACTTTCGGATGGCAAAGTGTAAAAGCGATTTACAGATAAATTTTTTTATGTTAAGATACAAAACGTGCTTGTGGTTCAAGCATATGTCATTGTAAGAATAAAACATGTTCAGGGAAAAAGCAATGTTGCAAATTGTATAAGAGTTATTGCAGGCGAAGAGCAATTGTGATGTAAATAGGAATGAAAAATTCTTTTTTGTATATATATTAAAGAAGAAGTTCGGATTGACAAGCTTTCAGTGATAGTCTATAATGTCACACAGCAAACTTCCGAATTATAGAAAGAGGAGACCAATGGCTGAGACGAAAAAGAACATTTTAACGTACGCAGGACTGAAGAAACTTGAAGATGAGCTCACCGATCTGAAGGTGAATAAGCGAAAAGAAGTTGCTCAGAAGATTAAGGAAGCCCGTGAGCAGGGTGACCTTTCTGAGAACGCTGAATATGATGCAGCAATGGATGAGCAGCGTGACATTGAAAAGCGTATCGAAGAGATTGACACCATTTTGAGAAATGCTGAGATCGTTGATGAAGATGAAGTTGCGATTGACGTCATCAGCATCGGTTGTGTTGTAAAGATTCTTGACAAAGAGTATAAGGAAGAGCTTACCTATCAGATTGTTGGTGCTACCGAGGCCAATACTATGAAGCGTAAGATTTCCAACGAATCTCCGGTTGGTAAGGCACTCATCGGAAGAAAGAAGGGTGAGACCGTATCGGTAGATACTCCGGCAGGCGTGATTAAGTATAAGATTCTTGAGATTAATAAGGCGAACTAATCACCACAGATTCCGAATTTGTTATTGCGTTGCATTACAATCACCCTGGACAAAATGTTCAGGGTGAAATTTTCAGCCCAAACGGTTTGCGCTTGGGTTTAAGTACCTGAAAGGAGAGCGTGAATGACACGCGAAGATTACGATGGCAGAGAATAATAATCAGAAGAACCAGCAGAATCAGGCTCCGCAGACGCAGGAGGAAATCAGCTCCCTGCTTCAGATCAGAAGACAGAAGCTCGCTGATCTGCAGGCAGCAGGAAAAGACCCTTTTGTAATTACCAAGTTTGATGTTACCAACCATTCTGTTGATGTTAAGGATGATTTTGATGCATATGACGGCAAGGAAGTTGTAATCGCAGGCCGTATGATGAGCAAGCGTGTTATGGGTAAGGCGTCTTTTGCCAATATCCAGGACAAGCTTGGTCGTATCCAGTGCTATGTAAAACGCGATGATATCGGTGAGGAATCCTATGCAGATTTTAAGAAGTACGATATCGGTGATTTGATTGGTGTTCGCGGTATTGTTTTCAAGACCCAGACCGGAGAAATCTCCTTACATGCTCAGGAAGTAACTCTTCTCTCTAAGTCTTTGCAGATTCTTCCGGAGAAGTTCCACGGATTGACCGATACCGATATCCGTTATCGTCAGAGATATGTTGACTTGATTATGAACCCGGAAGTAAAGGATACCTTCCTGAAGCGTTCCCAGATTATCCGTGAGATTCGTAATTTCTTAGATGCACAGGATTTCATTGAGGTTGAGACTCCGGTACTTGTATCTAACGCAGGTGGTGCTGCAGCAAGACCGTTCAACACTCACCACAATGCACTGGATGAGGATCTGAAGCTTCGTATCTCTCTTGAGCTGTATCTGAAGCGTCTGATTGTCGGTGGTCTGGAGCGTGTATACGAGATTGGCCGTGTATTCCGTAACGAAGGTGTTGACACCAGACACAATCCGGAATTCACCCTGATGGAGCTTTATCAGGCTTATACCGATTACTATGGTATGATGGACCTGACCGAGAATATGTTCCGTTATGTTGCCGAGAAGGTATGCGGAACCACTTTAATTCCATATGCAGAAGAAATGATTGACCTTGGAAAGCCGTTCGAACGTCTGACCATGCTTGATGCAGTTAAGAAGTATGCCGGTGTTGATTTTGATGAGATTCCGGACACCGCTGCTGCTAAGAAGCTTGCAGACGAGAAGGGCGTTCACTACGAAGAGCGTCATGTAAAGGGTGATATCCTGAACCTCTTCTTTGAAGAGTTTGTTGAGGAACATCTGATTCAGCCGACCTTTATCATGGATCATCCGGTTGAAGTATCTCCGCTGACTAAGAGAAAACCGGACAAGCCGGAATACGTAGAGCGTTTCGAGCTGTTCATTTACGGACGTGAGATGTGCAATGCTTACTCCGAGTTGAACGACCCGATTGATCAGAGAGAACGTTTCAAAGCACAGGAAGCTGCGCTTGCAGCCGGTGACGAAGAAGCGAACACCACCGACGAGGACTTTATGAATGCACTCGAGATTGGTATGCCTCCGACCGGCGGTATCGGTTACGGTATCGACCGTCTGGTAATGTTACTCACGAATTCCCAGTCTATCAGAGACGTATTGCTCTTCCCGACGATGAAGAGTTTGGATGGTGGAAATAAGAAAGCAGATGAAAAAGACGCTGAGGAAGAAGTTGCAGCAGTAAATGAAGTGATTGATTTCTCCAAGGTAGAGATTGAACCACTGTTTGCAGATTTTGTTGATTTTGAGACCTTCAGCAAGTCTGACTTCAGAGCAGTAAAGGTAAAAGAATGTGTCGCTGTACCGAAGAGTAAGAAGTTGTTACAGTTCACTCTGGATGATGGTACCGGTACAGACCGTACCATCTTAAGCGGCATTCATGAGTTTTATGAGCCGGAAGAACTGGTAGGAAAGACCTTAATTGCTATCACTAATCTTCCGCCGCGTGCAATGATGGGCATCGAGTCCTGCGGTATGTTGCTGAGCGCAGTTCACACCGAAGAGGGCGAAGAAAAGCTTCATCTTCTGATGGTGGATAACCACATTCCGGCAGGTGCAAAGTTGTACTAAGATATGAAAAAGTCAGTCCTGATTTCATACGATTTTTGTGTTGTAAAATGTGATTTGACAACAAATTGACAACAAATTCGTAAGAAAATATGGGGGTTGGCGGGGAATGGATAATTCGATTTTCTTATGTAGGTTTCGTTTATAGCATAGTAAAGAGTTACTTTTCGAAAGATGTTTTGAGAAGGGACTCTTTTTGCTTGCGATTATGGATGATGATAGGTTTTTGTGTGCACATATTCGTCTATTGGGAATTCATTTTAAAATCCAGATGATAAGTTGAAAAGGAATTTTAAATCATATATAATAAATTAGTATATAATCGTTCAAATAGAGAGTTGTTTGCGAGTGTTTTTATAGATAACGTGTTTTCGCCTGAAGAGAGGAGTTGTATTAATGGATTGGGTTGTAGTAGTAGATGATGAAGTGATAAATCTAAAGATGGCAGGAACCATTTTGAGTAAAAATAATATGCGCGTGACTGCTTTAAAATCCGGAA
>JAZSIB010000032.1:0-4271 GCA_045533585.1 Lachnospiraceae bacterium
ATTACTTTGCCTTCTTTGCCCTTATCTTTGCCGGCGATTACCTTAACGGTATCGCCTTTTTTAATCTTGTTCATTGCCATGGTCGATACCTCCTTACAGTACTTCCGGTGCCAGAGAAACAATCTTCATGAACTGCTTCTCTCTTAATTCTCTTGCTACAGGTCCGAAGATACGAGTACCCTTCGGGTTCTTATCCTCTTTAATAATAACTGCTGCGTTCTCATCAAACTTGATGTAGGAACCGTCTTTACGGCGAGCGCCCTTCTTGGTACGGACAACAACTGCCTTAACAACGTCACCCTTCTTTACAACGCCGCCCGGTGTTGCATCTTTAACAGAAGCAACGATAATATCGCCGATATTTGCATATCTTCTGGTTGAACCACCCATAACACGGATGCAGAGTAACTCTTTTGCACCGGTATTGTCAGCAACCCGAAGTCTGGTTTCTGTTTGTATCATGTCCGATACTCCTTTCTCGAATTACTTCGCCTTTTCGATGATCTCAACCAGTCTCCATCTCTTATCCTTGGATAACGGTCTGGTTTCCATAACTTTTACTCTATCGCCGATCTTGCACTCATTGTTCTCATCATGTGCTTTCAGCTTATAGGTTCTCTTGACAATCTTGTTGTACAGGGGATGCTTGATATTATCCACAACAGCAACCACGATCGTCTTGTCCATCTTATCGCTTACTACCTTACCGGTACGTGTTTTTCTAAGATTTCTTTCCACAACGATTCTCCTTTCCGAATACTGTTAGTCATCCCTTAGTTCTTCTTTGCCGAAATCACAGTCTGGATTCTGGCAATATTTCTACGAACGTCCTTGATTCTGCTGGTGTTATCCAACTGATTGGTAGCGTTCTGGAATCTAAGATTGAACAGCTCTTTCTTGGCAGCGACCAGCTCTTCGTTCAGTTCGCCGGCTGTCTTCTTCTGAAGGTCCTCTACGTATTTACTACTCTTCACTGTTCGCACCTCCTTCTAAATCTGCGCGGGAAACAATTTTGCACTTTACAGGAAGCTTGTGCATAGCGAGACGAAGTGCCTCTCTTGCAGTCTCTTCCGGTACGCCTGCGATCTCGAACATTACGCGACCCGGCTTAACTACTGCTACCCAGTACTCTACGGAACCCTTACCGGAACCCATACGGGTTTCAGCCGGCTTGGTTGTGATCGGCTTGTCAGGGAAAATCTTAATCCATACCTGACCACCACGCTTGATATAACGGGTCATAGCAATACGGGCTGCTTCGATCTGATTGGAACGAATCCATGCCGGTTCTGCTGCTACTAAACCGAATTCGCCGTTGGAAATGGTGTTACCGCGAAGAGCCTTACCTCTCATGGTGCCGCGGAACTGCTTACGACGTTTTACTCTCTTGGGCATTAACATTATCGGTCACTCCCTTCCTTTTTGTTTCCCTTCTTATTAGGGAGGATCTCGCCATGGTAAATCCAAGCCTTAACGCCTACTTTACCATAGGTGGTGTCTGCTTCTGCAAATCCGTAATCGATATCTGCACGAAGTGTCTGAAGCGGAATCGTACCTTCACTGTAGAACTCGGTACGTGCCATATCAGCGCCGCCTACACGACCGGAAACACTGGTCTTGATACCCTTAGCGCCGGCCTTCATGGCTCTGGACATGGTAGACTTCATTGCTCTACGGAAAGAAATACGGTTCTCAAGCTGCTGTGCAATGCTCTCAGCAACAAGCTGTGCATTTACATCAGGTCTCTTGATTTCCTTAATTTCGAGGTTCAGCTTATCAACGGTAAGCTTCTTTGCGGTAAGCTTCTCGATGTCTGCTTTTAACTTTTCAATCTCAGCACCTGCTCTACCGATAACAACACCCGGCTTAGCGGTGTAAATAATAACCTTAACTTTGTCGGATGCGCGCTCGATCTCAATCTTGGAGATACCGGCATTGTAAAGTTTCTTCTTCAGAAACTTTCTGATGTTGTAATCTTCAACCAGACAATCCGAAAAGTTTGCGTCTGCATACCATTTGGAATCCCAGTCTTTGATAACTCCGACTCTTAATCCATGCGGATCAACTTTCTGTCCCATGATTGCTCCTTTCTATCTCTCATCCAAGATCACTGTAATGTGGCTCATTCTCTTTAAGATTCTGTAGGCTCTGCCCTGTGCTCTCGGATGAATTCTCTTCATCGTAGGTGCGCAGTTTGCATAGCATTCAGCAATATAGAGTTTGGAAGCATCTAAACCGTTATTGTTCTCGGCATTTGCTACTGCCGACTTGATTAACTTCTCTAATAATCTTGAAGCGTATCTCGGATTGTAGGTTACAATACCGAGTGCTGTCTGTACATCCTTGCCTCTGATCGCGTCGAGTACGAAACATGCCTTCTGAACGGAAACGCGAGCGTAAGAAAGCTTTGCAGACGGTCTTTTCTCACGATTGTTGGCATTTCTCTCTCTCTTGATCTGGGATCTATGTCCTTTTGCCATGGATGAACCCTCCTTTCAAATCACTGTAAAAAATGTCATCGGGTCAATTATCTCTTGCCCTTCTTCTCATCTTTGCCATGTCCGCGATAGTTTCTGGTTGCTACGAACTCGCCGAGCTTGTGACCTACCATATCCTCGGTAATGTATACCGGAACATGCTTTCTTCCGTCATGAACAGCGATTGTATGGGAAACCATCTGCGGGAAAATCGTGGAGCGGCGGGACCAGGTCTTGATGACCGTCTTGTCACCGGCTTTGTTCATCTCATCAACTTTCTTTAATAAATAGTCATCCGCAAACGGACCTTTCTTTAATGAACGTGCCATATAGGTTTAACCTCCTTTTCAACGAAAGATTACTTAGATAACGCCTTGCCGTCTCTTCTTCTGATAATCAGCTTGTTGGAAGCCTTTTTCTTCTTACGGGTCTTAAGACCAAGAGCAGGCTTGCCCCAAGGAGTAGACGGACCCGGACGGCCGATACCGTTCTTACCTTCACCACCACCGTGAGGGTGATCACAAGGGTTCATTACGGCACCACGTACGGTAGGGCGAATACCCATATGACGCTTACGTCCAGCTTTACCGATGTTAATAAGTTCGTGGTCAATGTTTCCGACCTGACCGATGGTTGCACGGCAGATAATCGGAACCAGTCTCATTTCGCCGGACGGCAGACGGAGGGTTGCATACTTGCCTTCCTTAGCCATCAGCTGTGCAGAGTTTCCAGCAGAACGAGCAAGCTGTCCGCCCTTACCCGGGTACAACTCGATGTTGTGGATTTCGGTACCTACCGGGATGTTCTGAAGCGGGAGGCAGTTACCTACTCTTACTTCAGCGTTCTCACCGTTCATCAGTACGGTACCAACCTGTAATCCGTTCGGAGCGAGGATGTAGGACTTCTCGCCGTCAGCGTAAACGATCAATGCGATGTTTGCTGTTCTGTTCGGATCGTACTCGATGGTCTTAACCGTTGCCGGGATACCATCTTTTCTTCTCTTAAAGTCAACGATTCTGTATTTCTTTCTGGAACCGCCGCCCTGATGTCTTACTGTAATCTTACCCTGTCCGTTACGACCTGCGTTCTTGTTAAGAGACACAAGCAGAGACTTTTCCGGAGTGCTGCAGGTGATCTCGGAGAAATCCGAGCCGGTCATATGTCTTCTGGAGGGTGTATAGGGATTATATGTTTTAATTCCCATGACTGAAACTCCTTTCTGGTTTCGACAGGCAATACTTTGGGCTACCTGTCATACTGATCGATTCTTTCTTCTTTGCTTGTCTCTTACAGACCGGAGGAGATTTCGATATCTTCGCTGTCTGCGGTAAGCTGTACAATCGCCTTTTTGGTCTTTGCGGTCTTACCGAAAACGTAACCGCGTCTGCGGTTCTTACCATCCTGGTTGAGAGTGTTTACGCTTGCTACTTTTGTGCCGGCAAACATCTTCTCTACTGCTTCCTTAACCTGAGCCTTTGTTGCATCCGGATGAACAAGGAATGCATACTTCTTTACGTCCATGGAACCCATGCTCTTCTCAGTGAGAACCGGCTTTAAGATAACGTCATAATACTTAAGATCTGCCATTATGCGTACACCTCCTCAATCTGTGCCACCGCATCCTTGGTGATTACCAGTGCATCATACTTTACAATATCGTAAACGTTGATTGCATTAGCAAGCGCCGTTCTTACGGTAGGAATGTTTCTTGCGGAAAGGATTACGTTCTCATCCTTCTGATCAAGAACCACCAATGCCTTATCGAGTTTCAAATTATCCATAACAGCTACCATC
>JAZSIB010000055.1:0-16714 GCA_045533585.1 Lachnospiraceae bacterium
GCTTGTATGGAGAAGGGGATTGTATTATAATATATTTGACATATTTCGCGTCGGTTAGGTATAGGATGATGACGAGGGAATTGTGAGTATATTGATGGTGTACTGTTTTTTGGTGCATGTGATAAAGGGGAAGTGAGACGATGACAGTTCTGGTTCTGGAGGATAACAAGGAGAGCAGGCGGGCACTTGGTGAGCTGCTGCGTAAGATTTCGGATGAGATTCAGGTGGAACTGACGGCGACAAAGGAAGAAGCGCTGGAGGTGCTGGACCGGAGTGATGATATTGATCTGTTTCTGCTGGATATCAATCTGAATATCCGGGATGACAGCAATATGGCAGGTCTTGAGTTTGCGAAGGAGATTCGTGAGCGACAGAATTACGCGTTTACGCCGGTGGTGTTTATTACTTCGTATGCAGATTTTGAGATGACTTCGTATCGTGAGGCACAGTGTTATTCTTATCTGACCAAGCCATTTTCGAAGAGTGAGGTAGAGAAGATTGTCCGTAAGGTTATGAACAATCAGGAAGAGAAAGAAGAACGATATATGACCGTCAAGAAAGACGGCGTGAATTTCAGGGTAAAGGTAAGCGATATTGTGGCAGTTCAGGCGATTGTGCGTGGGGTGAATCTGGTGCTGCGTAAGGAGAGCATGGATGTGAAGTATCTGACGATACGTCAGGTGCTGGAAGAACTGTCGGATGTACCGGAGTTTATCCAGTGTCACCGGAATGCCATCATCAATCTGAATTATGTGGAGAATGTGGATTTTGTGAACCGCATGATACAGATGAAGAACATGGAAGATGTTGTGGAAATCGGTGTTACATATAAAGCAGAACTAAAGGAGCGAATCGGATAAAATGCGCTGGGAGTGGATGTTCCGGGATAGGAAAATATATAAAATATTAGTGAGTATTGTATTTACGGTAATCCCTATCATATTGTACTGCTGGCTGGGTCTGCATAAGCTGGATTCGACACAGGCGGTAATCGGAATTGTAATCGCCGGGGCAGCGGTGTTGTTTATGACGGTCGGTGTTCGGTTGTATGAGGTATATCAGAAGCAGGAAAGTGAAATTCAGATGTACCAGATGTATACAAGACCGCTGGAGGAGCTGATTCGTGAAATCCGGGCACGCCAGCATGAATTCCGCAATCATCTGAACGCGATTCTGAACATGCATCTGACTGTAGATAATTATGATGAGCTGGTTCGGACCCAGGCAGATTATATATTAAGCGTTGCAGATGATAAGAGAAACAGTTATATGCCGTTGCTCAGAATCAGTGATAAGATACTGGCTGGTTTTTTGTATACGAAGATTGTATCAGCAACGAAGGATGTTGACTTTTTGGTTGAAGTCGGTGCCAACCGCATTGTGACCAATGCGATGGAAAAAGACATCATAGAAGTATTGGGAACGCTGATAGATAATGCGGTGGATGCCTGTGACAAGGAGAATCGTGCAATCCGATTGTTCTTATCTTCCAGAGGCTCGGATACAAAGGATACGGTGGATGACTGTCTGATTTTTGAAATTATGAACGAACATCCTCCGATACCGATGAATGAACTGACCCGCTTTTTTGAACGTGGTTATTCGACAAAATCCACAAAGGGAAACCGTGGTTATGGATTATATAACGCGCGCCGCATCGTGAAGGAATACAAAGGCGAGATTACCTTGGAAAACAGGACGGTAGAAGGCAGAAATTATATTTGTTTCCATATTGAATTATGAGTGAAAGTGCACAAAAATATGTGCACTTTTTCTATGCGTCGAACCGGGCGGAATGCTTGTGGAAAATGTAAATTGCTGGTAAGATGTAGTGGGGACAGTGACAGGGACTTATGTGCGAAAGGATTTGTATGAAAGAAAACAACGAAGCATATGAGCAGTTTGTCAGTGAGGTAACGGATGCCATCAGAAGTGCAGCCGGTAAGGAGTACTTGGTGATAACACGACAGGAACGGAAGAACAACGCCGTTGTTCTGGATGGGGTTATGTTGCAACGGGGAAAGGAGCGGGTAGCGCCCAATATATACCTGAATCATTATTATCCAAAGTATTGTAATGGAGAGAGTGTGGAGGAGATAGCGGAACAGATTATCGCCCTCTGTGAGGAAAAGCGCGAGGAAATTAATTCGCTGGCGGCAAGATTGGATTTTTCAGAAGAATATATCCGGGAGCACTTGTACTATCGTCTGGTCAGCAGAGAAAGAAATACTGAACTTTTGCAGGAAATACCGCATCGTCTGTATCTGAATCTGGCAATCGTATATTACTGGGTCGTATACGAAGAAGAGGAGCAGTTGGGAAGTATTATGATGACCCGGGCACAGATGGAGCGCATGGGCTGGACGGAAGATGAGCTGATGCGGATAGCGGAGCAGAATACACCCCGGCTTTTTCCAATGTCGGCAAGAGGGATTGAAGAGATTGTAGGAGATCTGCTGCTGCAATGTCAGAACTTTCCGGTGCTGGTAGTAAGCAACGACAGGGGAATCAACGGAGCAGCATGTCTGATGTATCCGGGTGTGTTGGAGCAACTGAAACAGCAGATGAAGGGGAGTTTTTATATTCTGCCGAGCAGTATCCATGAGCTGATTGTGATTCCGGATAACGGAACACCGCCGGGCAGATTGTGCGAGATGGTTTATTGTATCAACCGAACCCAGTTACCTCAGGAAGATATCCTGAGTGATGCTGTGTATTACTATTCGGAAGGGACAGGAGAACTACAGATGATAGAAATGGAAAAGGATGCCTAATTGGCATCCTTTTCGGTATCAAGTCTGTTTTGCAATTGTTGTAAATCCGGGTCGGAAGCTACGGCGTCTTCAAAACGCTTGCTTTCCTGCTGGTACATAAGCTGAACGTCTTCGTGTGAAAAGAGTTCGTCACAATATGCAGAAATCTCATCAGAAAGCTCTGACGTATTGATAAGCAGTTTTCCGCTTCCATCCGGGGCATATACTAAAGTAATCCGATCCAAAGATGGAACAGGCGTATCGATGGTAACAATCTTGGAATCATAGCTGACATATACGATGTAGGCAATTTCGCCGATACCGTTCTTGGTATAGCAGGTAAAGTTGCTGAAGTCAGTTACGAGCTCGTATTGAATATGTAAGTAATCCGTATCAATGGCAGAGGGGTCGGATACCAGTGACTCAAAATCAGCGGGTTCCCCGGTAAGTTTTGCATTGTAGTAGGTCTCTACCAAATTGTTGATTTCGGAATGTGCATTCGTAAGTAATGGATTCGGCACCGGAGTTGGCGAAGGTGACGGAGTCGGTGTCGCTGATGGAAGTTCGTTTTCGGTCAGCGAATCAGGTTCCTTCTGTGTGTCTGAAGACGGTGCGTTTTCCGGAGTTTGTTCCGCAGAGGGGTCAGTGTGTGAGGGAGAAGTGTTGGCGGTACTGTCTGTGGAGGAGCCGGGGATATGCTCAGAATTGAGATGTTGCTCCGTGTCTGACGCAGCGCCGGTTTTTACTGAAGCAGGTGTCCATGCGGAGAAGGCTAACATACAGATGCCCATGACACCGATAGATAAGTAGAGCGACAGCTTACGGTGTTTGGGGCGGAATCGGCTTTTGAGATTCACTTTTTTCTCCATGTGCAGAACTCCTTTCTGGTGGAAATCAGTACAAAAAAACTCCCTACTAACTCATTGTATTCACAGATATTAGCAGAAAATTCGCTGAAAATCAATAGAGAAAGCAAGGATATTCATGGAAACTAAACAAAAAATAGACTTCTCAAGGATAAGAATATGTGGTATACTCTCATGTGAGTCCGGATGTGTTTCTGTTTTTGAAAGTACATCAGGGAACAAGTAGAGTGAGAGAAGGTTGTTTATGTATATTATCAAGCTTGATTTGGAAGGCATGGGTACATTGTACTTCACGGGAAAAAAGAAAATAATACAGGGTGAGGAACAGCCCGGTCTGGCAGCAGACTTGGCAGAAGCTCTTGTATTGGAAAGTGAAGAAGATGCTTCCGATATCTGTAGAAAACTGATTGAGCTGTATGACATGGATTTTTACTATTCCTTTATAAAGTAGTCGTCAGCACAAAGGTACAGAAAGAAAAAAGCTATATATTCGCGAAGCGGACGAATATATAGCTTTTTAATGTATGTAGTGCATCTGATAGGATTCGAACCTACGACCTTCGGCTTCGGAAGCCGCTGCGATATCCACTTCGCTACAGATGCAAGAGTCCGGGGATTATTATAGCATATAGATTGGGATTGTAAATAATAAAATTTTATTTTAAAAGTTCTTTTTGAGTTTTTGGGGTGTTGACAATATAGGAAATGACAGAACCGGTGGGCAAAGTATTGATTCCGAGAAAAAACGACAGTATGTTGTACTGTGGATGTTTGCTTCAGGAAAATATCAGATGCGTTACCGGAGCGGAGAGCGGATATGGCGAAAAGAAACAAAGATATTTTACATACAGAAGAGAAGGAAGAACTTCGCCTGAACAAGATGCTGAGTGATATGGGCATCTGTTCCAGAAGACAGGCAGACGAACTGATTGCGTCCGGTAAGGTGACAGTAGACGGACAGGTTGCCGTGACCGGGATGAAGGTGACACGGGAAAGTAAGATCGTCGTCGCAGGTAAGGAGGCAAAGCAGGATCGGAGTTTGGTTCTGATTGCGCTCAATAAACCGAGGGGCATTGTCTGTACAACAGACCAAAGAGAACCGGATAACGTAATTGATTTTCTGCATTATCCCAAACGGGTATTTCCCATTGGGCGGCTTGACAAGGATTCGGAAGGATTGTTGCTTTTGACGAACGATGGTGATATCGTGAACAAGATTCTCCGTGCCGGAAATCATCATGAAAAGGAATATATTGTGACGGTGAATCAGCCGTTGACGCCGGCGTTTCTGAAGGGAATGGCAGCAGGAGTGCCGATACTTGATACTGTGACTGCACCCTGTAAGATAACGGCGACCGGAAAGTGCGAATTCCGTATTGTGCTGACACAGGGTCTGAATCGGCAGATACGCCGGATGTGTGAATACTTTGGCTATAAGGTGCTGACGCTGAAGCGTGTACGCATTATGAATATTCTGCTTGGGCATCTGAAGACGGGAGATTTCCGCAATGTGACGGATAAGGAACTGACAGAATTAAGACGACTCTTGGAACAGTCAAGCAGTGAGGCTCAGATGAAGCAAACCGGTGAAGAAACCGGCAGTCAAGCGCGAAAAACAGTAAAACATGATGGGAATAAGAAGAAAGACAGAAGTATAGGGGGAAAACATGAGCGAAACAACACGCTTTCAAGAGATAGAAAACGAAGCAATCAACGAACGACAGAAGCGTCTGACCGTGTTTCTGAACGAAGCAGCAAGGGTGTACGAGCAGGAAGACCGCGAGCTCATAAGTAATTACGAATATGACAGATTGTACGATGAGTTGCTTGCCATCGAGAAGGAGACAGGAATAGTTCTGACGGACAGTCCGACGCACCGGCCGGGTTACGAGGTGCTGAGTGAGCTTGAAAAGTACCGGCATGAGACACCGATGCTGTCACTTGATAAGACGAAGGACAGGGAAGCGCTGCGTAGCTGGCTGAACGGTCAGGAAGCATTGCTTTCATGGAAGATGGACGGATTGACTGTAGTACTGACTTATCGCGAAGGAGAACTTTATCGTGCGGTAACTCGTGGCAATGGCGAGGTCGGTGAAGTGGTTACGAACAATGCCAAGGTGTTTCAGAATCTTCCGGCAAGGATACCGTACCAGGGAGAGCTGGTACTGCGTGGCGAGGCTGTCATCCGGTATAGTGATTTTGAGAAAATCAACGAGAAGATAGAAGATGCGGAAGCAAAGTATAAGAATCCACGGAATCTCTGCAGTGGTGCGGTGCGCCAGTTGAACAACCGGATTACAGCGGAGCGGAAGGTGAATTGCTTTATTTTTTCCATGATTTCCATGCGGGATGCTGACAACGCGGACGCAGATTCTGCTGTGTCGGTGGCAACAGGAAATGAGCCGATACAAGAAGGAAATACGGACGGTTTTTTTACCCGTAAGGAGCAGATGGAATGGCTCAAAACACAGGGATTTGAAGTTGTGGAATACGAGCTTGTAACACAAGATTCGATTCTTGATGCGGTAGAGAATTTTGCCGGCAAGGTGGCGGGGAATGACCTGCCGTCTGACGGGCTTGTCCTTACACTCAACGATATTGCTTACGGACGGTCACTTGGGCGAACCTCGAAATTTCCACGGGATGCGATTGCATTCAAGTGGGCGGATGAAATTCGTGAGACCAGTCTGCTTGAGATCGAATGGAGTGCGTCTCGTACCGGTTTAATCAATCCGGTTGCTATCTTCGAACCGGTCGAACTGGAGGGGACGACGGTAAGCCGTGCGAGTGTTCACAATGTCAGCATTGTGGAGAGCCTGGAGCTTGGCATCGGAGACAGGATTACTGTATATAAAGCGAATATGATTATTCCGCAGATAGCGGAGAATCTGACACGCAGCAACAAGCGTGTGATTCCGGAAGAATGTCCGGTCTGCGGCGGAAAGACATTGATAAAGAAGGACAATGACGTAAAGGTGTTGTTCTGTACCAATCCGGATTGTCAGGCCAAGAAGATAAAGGCATTTGCACATTTTGTCGGCAGGGATGCGGTGAATATCGAAGGCTTATCCGAGGCAACGATAGAGAAGCTGATTGCGGCGGGCTGTATCCGTGAATTTGCAGACCTGTTCCGATTGTCTTTGCATCGTGAGACGATTACGGCGATGGAAGGCTTTGGCGAGAAGTCCTATGAGAAGCTGATTGCGGCGACGGAAAAAGCAAAGTCCGTTCCGCTCGCACGGCTAATCTACAGTCTTGGTATTGCGAATGTAGGCTTAAGCAACGCGAAGCTGATTTGTAATGCATTTGATGGAGAGCTGGGCCGGATGCGGACAGCTTCACCGGAAGAACTGACACAGATTGAAGGAATCGGTGGGGTAATCGCCGAGGAGTGGTGCCGTTTTTTCGCGGATGAGAAGCAGGCAGCGCAGTTAGACGAACTGTTAACCGTAGTGGAGCCGGTGTTTGAGAAAACGAGCGGTGCTGCGCTTTCGGGAAAGACCTTTGTAATTACCGGTTCAGTGGAGCAGTTTGCAAATCGGAATGAGTTGAAGGCGTATATTGAACAGCGCGGCGGTAAGGTAAGCGGTTCGGTCAGTGCGAAGACGGATTATCTGATTAACAACGATGCACAGTCGAACTCGACGAAGAACAAGACAGCGAAAAGTTTGGGTGTTGCGATTATTACAGAGCAGGAGTTTCTTGCAATGGTAGGAGAATCGTGATATTCTATTGCGGAGTTCATGGTGTCGTAGTACATGTGAAGAATTATGTATAACAGGTATCTGTGTCTGCAGGTGCCGGAAAGGTATGGTTAGCAATATGCCGATTAAAGTACAGAATGGTTTACCGGTAAAAAAGATACTGGAAGATGAGAATATATTTGTAATGGACGAGAACCGTGCGATGCATCAGGATATCCGTCCGTTGAAGATAGCGATATTGAACCTGATGCCCTTGAAAGAGGATACGGAGCTTCACTTACTCCGAAGTCTTGCCAATACACCGCTGCAGGTGGACGTGACTTTCCTGCGTACTGCGTCTCATGTGGGCAAGAACACGGCGATGGAGCATCTGGAGCAGTTCTATCTGACTTTTGATGAAGTAAAGCACAAAAAGTTTGACGGTATGATTATTACCGGTGCGCCGGTGGAGAATCTTGAATTTGAAGAAGTGACCTATTGGGAAGAACTCAAAGACATCATGGAGTGGACGAAGACGAATGTGACTTCCACCTATCATATCTGTTGGGGAGCACAGGCAGGGTTGTATTATCACTATGGTGTGCACAAAAAACAGTTGGATAAGAAGCTGTCCGGTATCTATGAGCATCAGGTATATAATCGTAAGGAGCCGTTAATCCGCGGATTTGATGACGGATTCTTAGCGCCGCATTCCCGTTATACCACGGTATCCCGTGTGGACATCGAGAAGCATCCGGAACTCGTGGTGTTGGCAGAGTCTGACGAAGCGGGTGTGTTTATCGTACTTGGTCAGGAGGGCAAGCAGGTATTTGTGCTCGGACATCCGGAGTATGACCGTATGACGCTTGACAATGAGTACAAGCGTGATATCGGAAAGGGACTGGAGATTGATATCCCGAAGAATTATTATCCGAAGGATGACCCGACACAGAGACCGGTCTTAAGTTGGAGAGCACATGCCAATACGCTTTACAGTAATTGGCTCAATTATTATGTTTATCAGCTTACGCCGTATGATTTCGTTGAAGTGAACGATGCGGAGTGATATTGTGAGTGAAACAGCTACGCTGTATTTGCTTCTTATTTGCTGACATAGAAAGAGGGTATCCCTTGTGCCGATTCATGGCTTTTGGGAACCCTCTTATATTTTGTATGGATATCGATTCATTATGCGGATTAATTTGAGAATTATCCGCTGACAGAATTACTTTTTATAATATACGATTCCGACTGCATTCTGTCCGATATTGACCGAGATAATGCAGCCAAGGAAGAATTCGGAGATGTCATAAGCAGGAAATTCTGCCTGAAAGGCGGCACGGAAGTTTTCGGATGCTTCGGTATTTGCAGCTTTTGCAATGAAGTAAGGTTTTCCGGGAACATGGTCGTCTCGGAACATTTCGATGAGTTTTCGAAGCGCTGCCTTTTCGCCACGCACCTTATCCAGTATCTTAGACTCGCCGTTTTCGAAGGTGATGATCGGCTTCAAGCCGATGGCGTCTCCTACAAAGGCTGCGGCAGCAGATACGCGGCCGGATTTTTTGACACACCTGAGGTCAAGCGGAATAACCAAGATACGGGAATGTGCAAGGAAGTCCTCAATCATGGCAAGAATGGAGGCAACGCTTTTGCCATTCTTTGCCATCTTTGCCGCTTCAATGACTGCAAGACCGTATCCCATGCTGTAGGTCATGGAATCAATGATATGGATGCGGAAGCTGTCTTTGGCTTCCGGATGTTCCTGATAAAACATGTCTCTTGCAAGGACTGCATTCTGGTGTGTGCCGGAACCTTTGGAGTTAATGGTAACGTGAATCTGATCGGTATAGCCGGCCTTATAGGTCTCTTCGTATAACTCTGTATAGAGGTACGGAGTAACGGCAGAAGAAGTAGGCAGCTTATCAGAAGCGGCCAGTATCGGATAAAACTCCTCCGGGGTGATATCAATGGAATCCTTGTATTCTCCGGTCTCGGTAATCAGCATGATAGGAAGGACTGCGATGCCAAGTTCCTGACGGAGTTCAAGGGAAATATCCGAGGTTGAATCGGTCGAAATCTTTATCTTTTCAATCATGTTATATCATCCTTTACTGTATTTTATGTAAGTTACAAAGAAAAAGCAAAATACATAAAAAATTTTAACAAATTTATTATAATAGAAAGCAGAAAAAGAATCAAGTACAATGCGTTTAAACACATTGCAATTATATATCAGTCACGCTATAATCAGTGAAAAGGTAAAGTAAATATGAGGTAAGTTATGGAAGAAGTGATACAGGTAGAGGGTGGATTTTGTCTGCGCCCTCTGAAGAATACAGATGCACTTGCATTTCAGGAAGCGTTTGCGGAGGAGGAAAGTGCACGGTATTTTACGCAGCAGCGCTTACAAGGGTTTCGGGATGCGAGGGCATTGATTGAGTGGTTATGTGAATCCGGTGAGTATTATGCGATAGTAAAGCAGAACGATTCGCAGGTAATCGGTATAATTGGAATCAGGGAGAGAAAAGAAGCACCTGCTGTTTTTCGGATTAGTTATATGATATTCAAGGAACACCGCGGCAGAGGGGTGGCGCCGAAAGTGATTCGGGCATTGACCTCAATGTGTATGGAACGAGATGAGGTAAAACGGATTGAAGCAGCGATACGACCGGACAATATTAAGTCTTTGCGCTGTATAGAAAAAGCCGGGTATACGATGAGCGGGATGATTGATGCAGAGCCCGGCAGAGAACACGAAGGTGCATTGGCAAAGCGCATTTTGTACATATGTGAATAAAATATAGAAAAACGTTCTTAAAATGGAGGAAATTATGGAAACATCGAAGATACTTGATCTGATTGGAAATACACCGCTGCTCAGCTTGCAGGAGCATACCGGTCGTAACATCTTTGCGAAGGCGGAGTTTTTGAATCCGGGCGGCAGCATTAAGGACAGAGTGGCAAAAAGTATGGTAGAGGAAGCGGAAAAGGCAGGGAAACTGCGTCCGGGCATGACCATCGTGGAGCCGACTTCAGGAAATACCGGTATCGGACTTTCTTTGGTCGGTGTGCGCAAGGGATATCGTGTTATCATCGTTATGCCGGAAAACATGAGCGAGGAACGTAAAAAGATTATCCGCGCACTTGGCGCTGAGCTGGTGCTGACCGACCCAAAGCTTTCCATCGGAGGTTCGGTAGCGGAGGCAGAGAGGATTTTGGCGAGCTCTCCGGATTATTTTATGCCGCAGCAGTTTGAAAATCCGGCAAACCCGCGCATTCACTACGAGACGACTGCAGAGGAAATCTGGCGTCAGATGGACGGTAAGGTAGATGTGTTTGTATCGGGACTTGGAAGCGGCGGTACGCTGCAGGGGGTCGGAAGATTTATCAAAGACCATAATCCGAATGCCAAGGTAGTTGCAGTTGAGCCGAAGAATGTGTCCGCATTGCTCGGACATGAACCGGGACTTCACAGCATTCAGGGTATTGGGGATGGTTTTATTCCGGCGGTGCTGGATGCGTCGATGATCGATGATATCATCGAGGTAACGGATGATGATGCAATTGAGACGACCAGACAGCTTGGTCGTGGCATGGGGATACTCTGCGGAACCTCATCCGGAGCCAACGTATGGGCAAGTATGAAGATTACAGAGAAATATGGCAAGGACTGCCGCATCGCAACCGTGCTTCCGGACAGAATGGAACGGTACTTTAGTACAGGATTACTGTGATTCGGGGTTATACAGAAGTGAGGAGACCATAAAAAATCCGGAAAAGATTATAGCGGACGAGGATACCGGACCGGAGACGCAGAAGCTGGCGGTTGTGGGAAATATATCGGAGAGGAAAACAGGATGAAGGTAAAAGAAATCAATGCAAATTGGGAGCTTCGGGTAATTGGGGAAAATCCTTACGGAATCAAAGAAGAATTCATTCCGGCAAAGGTGCCGGGCAGTATGCTGCATACATTGCTTGAAGCAGAGATGATTCCGGACCCGTATTACAGGGATAATGAGCTTCTGATTACGGAGCTTTGTAAGTGTGACTGTGAGTATAAGACGGTGTTTGAGGTAACAGCAGAAGAGCTTACAGCAGATGCAACGCAGCTGCTTCGCTTTGATGGAATTGATACCCTTGCAGAAGTGTATCTGAACGGTGAACTGCTCGGTGAGACCAAGAACATGCACCGTTATTATGAGTTTGACATTACAGACAGTCTGAAGGACGGCGAGAATGAACTGAAGGTATATATTCACTCGCCGATTCAGTATATCCGTGCAGAGCAGGAGAAAATCTACACCGGCGGTTCACAGGAATGTATGGAAGGTTTTCCGCATCTGAGAAAAGCACATTGTATGTTCGGATGGGACTGGGGTCCGAGAGTGCCGGACTGCGGTATCTTTCGCCCGGTTCGTCTGTTGACGGTAGAGACAGCGCGTTTTGACAGTTTCCTTGTAAGACAGAAGCACGACCGTGAAGCAGGAAGTGTAACCCTTGATTTTGATATCAGCGTAGAGCTGTTTGCAGGGACTGCTTCCTGTGACTGCAATATTGAGACCGAAGTGGAAGTGACGGTGACTTCCCCGGAGGGTAAGCAGTATACGCAGCAGGATGACGGAACCGTGTTCATACCGGATGCAAAGCTTTGGTGGCCGAACGGCTATGGTGAACAACCATTGTATACCGTGTATGCAGAACTGACAGACAGCAATGGAACAGTACTGGATGTGTGGGAAAGAGCAATCGGTCTTCGTACCATGACCATGAATACGGAGAAGGACCAGTGGGGTGAGCGTTTTGCACATGAAGTAAACGGTGTCTGTGTTTTTGCGATGGGTGCGGATTATATCCCGGAGGATAATCTGATGCCGCGTATCACGAAGGAACGAACCGAAGACCTTCTGTTGCAGGCGAAAAAGGCAAACCACAACTGCATCCGTATCTGGGGCGGCGGATATTATCCGGATGATTATTTCTACGATGCCTGCGATAAGTACGGTCTGATGGTATGGCAGGATTTTATGTTCTCCTGTGCATCCTATGAGCTGGACGAGGAATTTGATGAGAACATCCGCGAAGAAGTACGTCAGAATATCAGAAGAATCCGTCATCATGCGAGTCTGGGCTTATGGTGCGGAAACAATGAGATGGAGGCGCAGGTCATTGATAAGGCATGGCGTCCGTCGAAAAAACAGGTAGCAGATTATGTGAAGCTTTACGAATATATTATTCCTTCGATTGTAAAGGAAGAAGATCCGGATGCCTTCTACTGGCCGTCCTCCCCGTCGTCGGGCGGAAGCTTTGACGAGCCTTGGGCAGAGGACCGCGGTGATGCACACTACTGGGATGTATGGCATGGCGGCAAACCATTTACCGAATACCGCAAGTTCTGTTTCCGTTATCTGTCGGAGTTTGGCTTCCAGGCGTTCCCGGAGATGAGTACGATTGAGAAGTTTACGATAGAGAAGGACAGAAATGCATTCTCCCGTGTGATGGAGATGCATCAGAGAAATGCTGCTGCAAATGGTAAGATTATGAATTACTTGGCAGCAACCTATCAGTACCCGAAGAACTTTGAGCAGTTTGTGTATGTATCACAGCTCTTGCAGGCAGATGCCATCCGTTACGGTGTAGAGCATTTCCGGCGCAACCGCGGACGCTGCATGGGTGCGGTTGTCTGGCAGTTGAATGATATCTGGCCGGTGGTATCCTGGGCATCTATCGACTATTACGGAAGATGGAAGGCGTTGCATTATTCGGAAAAGCGTATGTTCAATCCGATTATGATTTCCTGTGAAGAGCATGGGGAAATTGACCAGAGACCATTCTGTATTGCAGAACGGAAAGAACCGATTGAGCTGTCCATACGGCTAAATGTCTGCAACGAGACCATGGAACCGGTAAAGGGCGTCGTTCGCTGGGCGTTGCGCGATGCAGCAGGAAACCGTGTAAGTGATATGCTCGATAAGACTTGCTATGCAGGTATAAAGGCGTACTGTGTCAGCGAGTCGGGAACGACAGAATGCGGTTTCTCTGAGGAAGGTGTGGAAGTTGAGATTCCGGCGCTCTCTGCACTCTGGTTGGATAAGGTTGTGTTTGAAGGAATTGATGAACTGTCACATTACGTGGATTACTCCGTTAACGTATTGGGGGAGGATGAACCAATTTCCTGTGGAACAGCGATGTTTACCGCGCCGAAGCATTTTGAGTTCGTAGATCCTGAGTTGAAACTTTCAGCGGAAGGCAATCGGATTACCGTGAAGGCAGCGGCATTTGCAAAGAGTGTATATATTGCAAGCAAGAGCGGAAAGAGACTGGAGCTGTCGGATAATTTCTTTGATTTGACAACAGGAGAGCGAACGGTATATCTTGAGAACGGTGAGGCTGACTTAGATGATCTTGTAGTGCAATCCGTGTATGATATTGTGTGACCGAGCATATATATCAGGAAGTGGAAGGGCAGGTTTGGCTTTTTTTATCGGAAAGATGTAAAATGTAGAATATTTTTCGATGCATGCTTTTGACGTAGAAAAAGTAAGTGCTTTCATAAAAAATGCACAAGTTTGTGAACAAATTTGTGCATTTTTTTATTTACTTTTTCACAAAAATGATGTATTATCTTGAGGTGACGTTAATTTATTACATGTTAGGAGGCTTCCGTTTTGGCAAGAGCAATCAATAAGAGAAAATTGCGCGGATACCGGGAATTCCTGTACATACTGCCGTTTTTGATTCTGGTAGCATTGTTTTCCTACTATCCGTTGTATGGTTGGGTATATGCCTTTTTTGATTACAGGCCGCCGTTCCCGTTGTCGATGGATGATTTTGTCGGGTTTAAGTGGTTCAGGTATATGGTAGATAACCCGGTAAAGGCAAAACAGATTCTGAAAGTTATCCGGAATACATTTGCCATGAGTGGTCTGCATATTGCATTCTCATGGTTCCCGATGATTTTCGCAGTGTTTTTGAATGAAATCAAGTGTAAGCCGTTTAAGAAGTTTGTACAGACGGTTACCACGCTTCCGAACTTCATTAGTTGGGTATTGGTATTCTCTATCGCATATAATGTATTCAGCAGTACCGGCGTAGTGAACGTAGTTCTTCAGAGCCTTGGTCTGACGGACAGACCGATTATGTTCCTGCAGTCCAAGGAGCATGTATGGTTCAAACAGTGGTTGTGGCTGACATGGAAGAATGCCGGCTGGGCAGCAATTATGTATATTGCGGCAATTACCGGTATTGATGAGCAGATGCTTGAAGCTGCAAAGGTAGATGGTGCATCCCGTATGCAGATTATCCGTCACATTACGGTTCCGTCCATCCTGCCGACTTACTTCGTATTACTCATGCTGAATATTGCAAACTTCCTGACCAATGGTATGGAACAGTTCTTCGTATTCGAAAACGCATTCAATAAGGACTACATCGAAGTACTTGACCTGTATGTATACAATACGGCGATGGATGGTGGATATTCCCTGTCGACTGCGATTAGTATTCTGAAGAGTGTTATCAGTGTCGTGCTTCTCTGTGTAACAAATAAGTTTTCCAAAGCAGTACGCGGCGAAGGATTTATTTAATCGGGGGAGGAAGCAAGATGGCAAAGAAAAAAAAGACGCGCATGAAAGTAAGTTTTGGCGATCGTATGATAAGTGTTATTACTTATGTAGTATACTCGCTGTTCGCTTTTGTATGTGCATATCCGTTTTATTACATATTTATCAATTCCATTAGTAACAACGACCTCAGTAAGCGTGGTAAGGTTCTGATCTGGCCGAAAGAAGTACATTTTAACAACTATTCCCAGGTTATGCAGATTGAGGAATTGTTCAGCTCCTTTGAGATATCATTGGCAAGAACTGTGCTTGGTACATTGCTTACGGTAATCGTAGCGGCATTCCTTGGCTATATGTTTACCAGAGAGACTTTGTGGAAGAGAAAGTTCTGGTATCGCTTTGTAACGGTAACGATGTACTTCAATGCAGGTGTTATTCCGTGGTACATCACGATGAACAATCTCGGACTTACCAATAACTTCTGGGCATATGTTCTTCCGACTGCGGTTGCACCGTTTTACATTATATTGTGTAAGACGTTTGTGGAATCCGTACCGAAGGAGTTACAGGATGCAGGTGAGATTGACGGTGCAGGTACACTCCGTATTTTCTTCAGTATTATCATACCGGTAATTAAGCCGATTCTGGCAACGGTAGCGATTTTCGCAGCGGTAAACCAGTGGAACTCATTCCAGGATACGTTGCTCCTGGTAACAGACAGTAAGTTGTATACACTGCAGTTCCTGTTATACAACTACATCAACCAGGCAAGTTCCCTGGCGGGACTTGTCAACAGTACTACGAGCGGCACCAGCCTTGCGGCGAGTCTTGCACATGCGGCAACGGCTACATCTATCCGTATGACGGTTACCATCGTGGTAGTTACACCGATTATTCTGGTATATCCGTTCTTCCAACGGTATTTTACCAAGGGTATTATGATTGGTGCAGTAAAGGGATAATTGGCGCGTAAGCGTTAATTATAAAAAAAGTGTAATGGAGGGAAATTTTATGAAAATCAAAAAGCTGATTGCATTAATGCTTGTTGTTGCTATGACAATTACATTATTCGCAGCTTGTGGTAAAGAAGAGTCCACAAACAGCGGTAATGCCGGAAGTACCAACACCGGAACCAGCAGCACTAACAACGATGCGAATAGCGGTACCACTGATAACAGTGGCAACAATGGGGGAGCAGCAAGTGCAGCTCCGACTGTAATTGAAGTATTTGACGTAGCAGCTAACTACCAGGGAACTCAGACCGGTTGGTATGCACAGCTCATCAAAGAGAAGTTCAACATCGAGCTCAGCATCATCGCTCCGCAGGTTGCAGGTGACGCTGTATACCAGACTCGTGCAAGTAGCGGTAACCTCGGTGATATCATTCTCCTTGATCCGACCGATTTCTCCGACTGTGTAGCAAACGGTCTTGTTAAGGATATCACTGCTGAGTACGCAAATGCAGCAAACCTTAAGGCTTTTGACGAGCAGATCCAGCACTACAACAAGGGTCTGGCTACCAACCCGAACGGCGGTATCTATGGTATTCCTTGTGAAATGACCAATACCTCCCCGACTTCCATCACCAGTGATATGATTTACTCCAGCCCGTTAATGCGTTGGGATCTCTACACCGGTATCGGCAGCCCGGAGATCAAGGACCTTGACGGCATGATCGACGTTCTGAAGCAGATGATGGATAAGTATCCGACCAACGAAGCTGGTGACCCGGCTTACGCACTTTCTCTGTGGGCTGACTGGGACGGCGGCGACGGTATGCTTGGTCTTCATGCCGTTGTACAGCTTACTACCTGCTCCGGTCAGAAGATTAAGGGTTCTGCTATTCTTAAGCC
>JAZSIB010000132.1:0-3016 GCA_045533585.1 Lachnospiraceae bacterium
ATGCTGAGCTTTCTCTGCCAGCCGCCGGATAAGGTCTTTGCTTTGCTGTTCTCAACTTCATCCAGATGGAACTGCTCCAGCATTTCCCCTGTCTTCTGCTTTACCTTCTCCTTATCGAATCCGTAGATACCTGCGATAAACTCCAAATTCTCCCGCACGGTAAGGTTCGGTGCTACCGACGTCTCCTGCGGTGACAGATTCACCAGCTTTTTAATCTCATCCATATCCGTGCTGATATGGTGTCCCATTACGCTTGCGTCTCCTGCTGTCGGCTTTGACAGACCGGTCAGCATGCGGATGGTCGTCGTCTTTCCTGCACCATTCACACCAAGCATGGCAAACAGACTTCCTTCCGGTATCTTAAGATTCAAATCCTTTACTGCTACTTTATCTCCGAATTCTTTTCTGAGACCTTTGATTTCAATGCTATATTCCATATTCATCTTCCTTTCCGTTGCCTGCTGACTTTTCGGCAAAAACATTCAAAAAACTTTCAAAGACGTAACCACCTGCCGGCACAAGCTTTTACGCTGCCAGATTCTTCTGTTGCTCCTGCAAGCGTTCATTGATTTCCTTCACATCGCGGATGCATAAGCGATACTGTATGCCCCAACAGATTCCGTAAGTCACTATCATGCTCAGAAGTGTGTAGACAAACGAAGTAACATACTTATGGAATCCCCACAGGAAGCACGCCACCGGAATCCAGGTTGCCAGCATCAATAGGAAATACAGGATACTCTGTATCACCAGCCCCGGACGTTTTAATTCCAACAGAACCGTACCACCGGATGCCATCGCACTGATTAATCCAATCAGCAACAACTCCACCCCGAACGCGATCATCTCACTGTCAAACCGTGCTGCGTACTCCGGAAGCAGGATTGACTCTCCGGTCATGCCCATTACAACCAATTGCACCATCGCTGTTATCGCAATCGAGTAGCAAAACCCATTTGCCATACGAATAAAATAATTTCTCATCCTTTTCTCCTTACTAATCTCCATTCCGAGAATGTTTTTGTTTGAGGAATCGCGTTGCACCAGGTCAACTTTGTGACATCCTCTGCTACAATAATACTTCCTTGATTTTCCTCATATATCGCCGCGACACATAAGTCTCATCCCCATTTTTCAGAAGCATCTTAATCGTTCCGGCATAACTCATATCCATCTTTTCAATCTGACGGATATTCACAAGTTCAGAATTCGATATCCGCACAAACCCTCTGTCCTGTAACTGCTCTTCCAATGCATAAATCCGGTTATTTACCTCATAACACTCATCCTGCGTCCGCACATACACCCGTTTGTTCTGCGAATAGATGCGCACAATCTCAACCGGTGTCAGGTTCTTATGTTCCTGATCCTTATGCACCTTTATCTTTGTTCCGAGGATATTCTCCAATAATCCGCGCAATTCAAGAAGCTCTGCACTCCGTTCCCTGTTGCAAAGATGAATCTCTATTTCTTCGTATTTTTCCTGAATATCGTATTTTATCTTCACCGGTTTTTGCTCCTTATGAACTATGATTTCATTTTACTGATTCCACTTGAAAAATCAACATTATCCCGACGGACGGTCGCTCTCAACGGACAAACGGCAGAAAATCCCTCCTTATTGATTTGCTGTGCAACACCGCAGTCTTCCACCACGATAGCCTTACGCTGCATCCATCATTTCTACAGATGCAATCAATCAACAAGGAGGGATTATATCTTTTCTCTCTTTTGGAGATGCTTTCCCAATATTATTCCTGCGCCGCTTTCTGCCCCCAGTCGTCTCTTGTAATATTATTCAGCCACTTGCCGCTCTTGTAATGTTTGATTACCCACGGCCACTTCACAAATTCATCCGTACAGAGCAGGAAATACACCACAAGAACCGGCAAGTCCAACCAAAATGCTGCGATAAAACCAAGTGGTACTGCATACACCCACATATCAATCGTATCGCAGATAAAACCAAAACGGCTGTCACCACCTGCACGGAAGATACCTGCGATCAAGGAAGTATTGACTGCCGTACCGGAGATGTAATAGGTATTAATCAAAAGCATCCACTTAAGATAATGCATTGCCGTAGCAGACAAAGACGCGGAAGCGAACTTCATTACAATCGGCATGCTTGCAAGTACAATCAAACCTCCGGCAATCGCACTGATTATCGTAAGCTTCATCACCTTCTTCGCTCCCTCACGGGCTGCCTCCAATTGATTTTCCCCAATAATCTTACCTAAGAGGATTCCACCGGCACTTGCAACACCGAAGCAGAAAATCGTACCGAGGTTACGCACCACGATAACAAAGGAATTCGCTGCCACCGCATCCGAACCCATATGCCCAATGATAACGGAATACATGGAAAAAGCTGTTCCCCAGATGATATCATTGCCCAGTGCCGGCAAAGACAACCGGACAAAGTCACGAAACAATACCTTGTTTTTCATAAAGATATCTGACAGGCGCAGCTTCACTTCCTTGCTGGTCGCCGACACAATAAAGCATCCGATTAACTCAATCACACGCGAGGAGGAGGTCGCAATCGCCACACCGACAACGCCAAGTTTTGGTGCACCAAACAGTCCGAAGATAAACACTGCATTCAGGAAAATATTCAAGGTAAATGCCATCGTGTTCAATGCGGTACAGATAGCTACACGCTCCACACTACGAAGTACGGAAAAGTACACTTCAATGATGCCCCAACAAAAATAACTGATACTTAAGATGCGAAGATAAGAAGCACCAAGTGTAATCAGTTCTGCATCATCCGTAAATAGCTTCATCATCGTATTCGGCATCAATGCGGCACAGAGCGAGAAACCTAGTGAAATAATCAGTGAAAAACGCAACGCGATACCCTGCACGACTTCCACTGCACGCATGTCACGTTTTCCGTAATACTGGGCACAGAGCATCGTAGCCCCTGTACCAAGTCCGTAATAGACAGAGAACAGAATTCCGGCATACTGCGAAGCCAGCGACACGGAAGAGATTGCTGACTGTCCGACAT
>JAZSIB010000022.1:0-2320 GCA_045533585.1 Lachnospiraceae bacterium
TATATAGGAGGTCAACATGATTAATATTCCTGCAGTAAAAATTGGTATTGTAGCTGTTAGCCGTGACTGTTTCCCTGAGAGTCTGTCCGTTAACAGAAGAAAAGCTCTTGTAGCTGCTTACGCTGCTAAGTACGGTATGGACGACATCTATGAGTGTCCGGTATGTATCGTTGAGAGCGAAATCCAGATGTTAGAAGCTATTGAAGATCTGAAGAAGGCCGGATGTAACGCACTTTGCGTATACCTTGGAAACTTCGGTCCGGAAATCTCCGAGACTCTTCTTGTTAAGCACTTCGATGGTCCGGCTATGGTTATCGCAGCAGCAGAAGAATCCCAGAACGACCTTATGGACGGCCGTGGCGATGCTTACTGTGGTATGCTCAATGCAAGCTACAACTTAAAGCTTCGTAACTTAAAGGCATACATTCCGGAGTACCCGGTTGGTACCGCTGAAGAGTGTGCTGATATGATTAAGGAATTCGTTCCGATTGCAAAGGCTATCTACGCTCTTTCCAATCTTAAGGTTATTTCCTTTGGTCCGAGACCGCAGAACTTCCTTGCTTGTAACGCTCCGATTAAGCAGCTTTACAACCTTGGCGTTGAAATCGAAGAGAACTCCGAACTTGACCTGTTCGAAGCATTCAACAACCATGCAGGCGATGCAAGAATTCCGGCTATCGTAAAAGAGATGGAAGAGGAACTTGGCGCAGGTAATAAGAGACCGGAAGTGCTTGAGAAGCTTGCTCAGTACGAGCTTACTCTTCTTGACTGGGTTGAGGCACACAAGGGCAGCCGTCAGTTCGTTACCATCGCTGGTAAGTGCTGGCCGGCATTCCAGACTCAGTTCAAGTTCGTTCCTTGTTATGTAAACAGCCGTCTGGCTGCAAAGGGTATCCCGGTATCCTGTGAAGTTGATATTTACGGTGCTCTTTCCGAGTTCATCGGTACTGTTGTAAGTAACGACGTTGTTACTCTTCTTGATATCAACAACTCCGTACCGGCTGATATGTACAAGGAAGCAATCGAGGGCAAGTTCCCTTACACCCACAAGGATACCTTCATGGGCTTCCACTGTGGTAACACCGCTTCCAGCAAGCTTGCATTCTGCGAGAGGAAGTATCAGAAGATTATGGCTAGAAATCTCCCGATCGAGTGCACCAACGGTACTCTCGAAGGCGATATCGCTCCGGGCAAGATTACTTTCTTCCGTCTTCAGTCTACTGCTGATGCTCAGATCCGTGCATACATTGCAGAAGGTGAAGTTCTTGACGTTCGTACCAAGTCCTTCGGTGCTATCGGCGTATTCGCTATTCCGGAGATGGGACGTTTCTACCGTCACGTATTGATCGAGAAGAACTACCCGCACCACGGTGCAGTTGCTTTCGGTAACTTCGGTAAGACTCTCTACGAAGTATTCAAGTACCTCGGAGTTGAGGATATCGGATTCAATCAGCCGAAGGGCATGCTGTACAAGACCGAGAATCCGTTTGCATAATCGGATATCCGTTATACAGAGTGATAAGTTTAGGGACCGCTGGAAACAGCGGTCTCTTTTTGCATCCCGCGGTGTTCTGCACCACGGGTTTGCGTAGTTCAAGGGGACTGTTGAGCTCCGGCGCGTCCCTGCAAAGTTGAATCGGTGCTGGGTCTGCGCGGACGGCTCATTCACGGGCGCTGATTTCGCTCTGCTACCGCGGACACTCGTACCTTGCCGCATTCGCGGCACTCGATCCGTCTCCCGCAGGGCGGCTAGCCCGTTCATTCCCACGTCTGCTCGAACATCACCGATGCAATCTTTGCAGGGACGCTGCGGCAAAACCGGTTGCTTAATGCGCAACCGGTTACAGAAATGTGCAAACCCGTGGTACAGAACACTACGGGGTGCAAAAAGCAGGTTGATAAACTAGATTGCGAGGGTATATACTGAGATGGTGGGAATAGAGATAAGAGAACAATGGAATTGGCAAAAGGATAAGATTATATGAATTACTTAATAAGAGAATTGAAACATGACGAAAAGGTGATATTAGATACTTTTTTATATGAAGCGATTTTTGTTCCCGAAGGGGTTCCTGCGCCCGCAAGAGATATTATTAAGCAACCGGAGTTACAAGTGTATGTAAAAGATTTTGGTGAGAATGAAGGAGATTTGTGTTTAGTTGCCCAAGTTGAGGATGAGATTGTTGGTGCTGTGTGGGTTCGCATTATGAATGATTACGGGCATATTGATAATGAAACACCATCTTTTGCAATTTCTCTTCTGAAGGAGTATCGTAATTATGGCATCGGAACCGAGCTGATGAAGCAGATGCTAATGAAA
>JAZSIB010000142.1:0-3335 GCA_045533585.1 Lachnospiraceae bacterium
AATCATAATGGACATATTGTATCCGAAGTTTTTCGGTGTCGCCATAAGTGTGGAAAGATTGTGAGCATAAAGCGCACCGGCCACACCTGCAAGGGATGCTGAGATGGTAAACGCAATCAGTTTATATTTCGTAATATTAATACCGACAGATTCAGCTGCGATACGATTGTCACGAATCGACATAACCGCTCTACCCGTTCTGGAATTTACAAGGTTATTGATAATCAAAAGCGAAATCAGAATCAGAATCACCGCAATTGTAAAAGTGGAGCATTTCGGTGTACCTGTAATACCCTGTGCACCTTTGATCAGAATCACTCCGTCTGTTTCCATTCCGAGCGACATCGTATCTTTCATAGAAAAATGAATACCATTGCTGTCCACTCCGAGATAAATGGCATTGATAAAGTTCTTAATAATCTCACCAAACGCAAGTGTTACAATGGCAAGATAGTCACCTTTTAATCGAAGTACCGGAATACCAACCAAAATACCTGCCAAAGCCGCAGCCACCGCCGCGATTAAAATTGCGATCACAAAGCGGAGCAGATCATTTTCAATGCTGTCCTTCATACCGAGAGAAAACAGCGCACTGGCAAATGCTCCGACACACATAAATCCCGCATGCCCCAGACTCAGTTCTCCGAGAATACCTACTGTAAGATTCAAAGAAACTGCAAGGATGACATAGGTACATACCGGAACCAGAAGACCTTCCATCAGGGAAGACATGTTTCCTGTCAAAACACAAATCTGAACTACTATGTAGACTGCAATGATCATCAAATATGTGATCATGTTACTTTTTGTATTTTTATTCATTGTTTTTAATTTCTTCATATAAGCCTCCTACACCTTCTCCTGAATATTCTTACCGAGAATACCGGTAGGACGAACAAGTAACACAATAATAAGCACACCGAACACGATTGCATCGGAAAGCTGCGAAGAAATATAAGCCTTGCTCAGGTTCTCAATAATACCAAGAAGGATTCCGCCGATCATAGCACCCGGAATCGAACCGATACCTCCGAATACCGCAGCCACAAACGCCTTGATACCGGGCATGGATCCCGTATACGGTGTCAATGACGGATATGCAGAACAAAGAAGCACACCGGCAATCGCTGCAAGAGCGGAACCAATCGCAAAGGTAAGCGCAATCGTTCCGTTTACATTAATACCCATGAGCTGAGCAGCCCCTCTGTCCTCCGATACTGCCTGCATCGCTCTTCCCGCTTTTGTCTTCTTTACAAATAATGTAAGGGCAATCATGATAACGATACATGCGATGACCGTAACAATCGTCACACCGGAAATAATAAGCTGTCCTTCAAACAATTCCAGATTCGGAACTGTAACCACAGAAGTAAACGCTTTGGTATCCGCACCGAAAATAAGAAGTGCCAGATTTTGCAAAAGATAACTTACACCGATCGCTGTGATCAACACCGCAAGCGGTGAAGTTCCTCGAAGCGGCTTATATGCCACCCTTTCTATTGTTATTCCGAGAATGGTACATGCGGCCATAGAAATCAAAATCGCCACATATGGATTGACCCCCATATTGCTGACGGTCACAAACACCACATAACCTCCGACCATAATGACATCGCCATGTGCAAAATTAAGCATCTTGGCAATGCCGTATACCATGGTATATCCCAGAGCAATGATCGCATAGACACTTCCGAGACTGATACCTGTAATCAGATAAGATATAAAACTCATAAATTAGCCCTCTACTCTTTCTCTTGTCTGTTATTCACTCTGCTCATCATATCACATTTCCGTGCACATCACAATAAAAAAGGCGCCGGATTTTTCCGACGCCCCGATAAACAATATTACTTTTTTCCTATGCAGGAAGCATATTACATAGCTGTGTATGCACCATTTTTGATTTTAACAGCTTTCGGAGCTTTGGAAGGCTCTCCGTCTGCTGACCATGTCATACCTTCACCTGTTAAACCGTCAACTGTAATCTGAGTCATAACCGGCTTTAATGCATCACACACATCTGAAGGTGACATACCTGCTTTCAGACCTGCTTTTTCTGCTGCTGCTTTGATGATATAAACTGCATCGTAAGCATCTGCCGCGAACTGATTCGGTGTCTCGCCGAATTTTTCGTTGTATGTTGCTACGAATTTCTTTGTAAGATCATCCTGTGCATCTGCTGCGAACGGTGTTAATAACATAACACCTTCTGCTAAAGCAGTGTCAAAGTTTTCTACTCCGAGGATACCGTCTAATCCGTCACAACCGAAGAACATCGGTTTGAAACCTGCCTGATCTGCCTGAGCAAGAATCAAAGAAGCTTCTGTATAATAGATTGGTAAGAATACAAGCTCAGCACCTGCATCTTTTGCTTTCTGAATTTGTACAGAGAAGTCTGTCTTGTTGTCAGCTGTAAATGCTTCTGCTGCAACAATTTCAAGTCCCTGATTTGCTGCTTCTGCTGCAAATTTCTCATAGATACCTGATGAGTATACATCAGAGCTATCGTAGATAACTGCTACTTTAGAAGCAATACCGTTCTGGCCGATGTACTGCGCAGAAGCGATACCCTGGTTCGGGTCAGAGAAGCATACACGGAATGCATTGTCAGCTGCAATACATTCTACAGCAGATCCTGATGGTGTTAATAAGAATGTATTATCAGCTTCTGCTTCTGCTGCAACTGCCACACAACATCCGGATGTTGTTGTTCCTACAAGAGCCTGCATACCCCAGTCTGTTAAAGTATTGTAAGCGTTTACAGATTTCTCTGCATCACACTCGTCATCCTGGCAGTTAAGCTCAATCTGCATGCCATTGATACCACCTGCGGCATTGATTTCATCTACTGCAATCTGCGCACCGTTCATAACGGCTGATCCGTACACCGCTGCACTACCTGTTGTAGGCCCGATTGCACCGATTTTGAATACGTTTCCGCCATCTGTTGTTACAACATCAGATGAACCTGCTGAATTTCCGCAACCAACTAACATAGTAGCTGCCATAGCTGCTGTCAGTACAAGGCTAAGTAACTTTTTCATTTTCATAATATCTTCCTCCTATTTTTCTGCGACCAAACACATTTTTGCGATAAATTATCACCGCCGTCGCTTTCAACATAATAGGTCATTCCACTGACTTTGTCAATATTTAACCTCCAACAAAAAGACATAACAAAATCCCCGATCCATAAGATCGGGGATTTGATTACATTAGTTATATTTGCGTTTTCTTGCTGCTTCAGATTTCTTTTTACGTTTTACGCTTGGTTTCTCGTAATGCTCTCTTTTGTGGATCTCCTGCTGGATACCAGCTTTTGCACAACTTCTTTT
>JAZSIB010000062.1:0-4818 GCA_045533585.1 Lachnospiraceae bacterium
TCTGGTTCCTGCGGAAACATCAGAATACAGATACGGATAAGTAAGACTTACACCTTTGCCCGTTCCCTTCTGGTCTTCTGCATACAGAACAAACTCCTGACCTTCTTTCAACTCTACCCTGCCGTCTTCGAACGTCTTTACACGCACTTCCGGTCCTTTGGTATCCAGAAGAATCGCAACCGGTTTTTCCGCTGCTTCGCGGGCTGCTTTCAGGCGGTCCATTCTTCCTTTATGTTCTTCATAACTTCCGTGTGAAAAGTTACATCTCGCCACGTTCATTCCCGCTTCTACCAACTGCTCAAGAATTCCTTCCCTGTCAGTTGCGGGTCCCAATGTACAAATGATTTTTGTTTTACGCATACTCTCTTCTCTTTCCGGCAGTTCTCCTGCCTTGGCCTTCCGCATCTTTTCCTGCTTGCGGACATCATAAAAAGGTTTCCCCGAAACACGAAAAATATAACCGATGTCTCATCAAAACTTAAAACCTTCCAAAACAACACGTTGTTTATTATTGCAAATTCTTCCTTACACGTCAAGCATAACAGGGGCTTTTGTCATTTTTTTGGCGGTTTGCCCGAAAGAGCGCACAAAATACTTTTATCTTATGGCATTTTTTCTTATTTACGGATGCGGTGAAAACAAAACCCGGATGGTCGTACCTGTTCCCGGCTCGCTCTCAATTGAGATTTCTGCATCGAAATGCTCAACAATATGTTTCACAATTGCCAGTCCGAGACCGGTGCCTCCCGTTTTCTTGGAACGGCTTTTATCCACACGGTAGAAACGCTCAAAAATCCGTTCGCAATGCTCCTTGGGAATTCCGATTCCGGTGTCCTTTACCGTCAGCACAACAATCTCATCCGACTTTTCTACACACAAATCAACTTCGCCACCCGGTTCATTATAGCGGATTGCATTATCCATCAGGTTATAAAGAAGCTCTTCCAACATCTGCCGGTTTGCATACACCTGACAGGATTCCCCTCTCAAATTGATTGTAACGTCATGTTTCTCCGCACTGAACTGCAACATCGATGCACAGACACCGGCACTCTCATACAGGTCAATCTGTTCAAACTCGGTTCCGGAAGTTCCCGCATCCAATTCCGACAATCTCAGGATATCATTAATCAGGGTTATCAGTCGCGTCGCATTCTTATGAATCTCTTTCGAGAAACGTACAACGTCCTCCTGTGTTGCCATACCGTTCTCAATCAGCTCCGAATATCCGGATATTGCCGTCAGCGGTGTCTTCAGTTCATGCGATACATTCGCCGTGAAATCCTGCCGCATACGGGCACCTTTCACAATATCTTCATGCTGACTCTGAATCATCTCGGCAATAGGCGAAAGTTCACTGTATACCTCTACTTCCCCGATATGATCCAGATTCTGCGCCATCTCTTCAATCGGTTTAACAAGCACTTTAGTCAGAAAAGAAGCTACAACCATACAAAGAATCATCAGCGAAAGGCCGACAATCAGCAACGTCGGCATGGATGTAACGAATATATTTAATAAGCTCTGCGCCTCCATGGATACCCGGAGAACACCTCCGTCTTCCAGTCTTATCGCATAATAAAAGGCGCTCTTTGACAACGTTCCCGATTTGCGTCTGGCATACCCTTCTTCCTTCTCATATGCATCGCGAATCTCCGGTCGTGTCGCATGATTCGTCATTTGCTCATAGTCAACACTGTTATCAAAGCAGACATTTCCCTGCGCGTCCAGAACCGTAACCCGCAAATCATCTTCCGATAAACTTTCAATCATTCTGTATGTCACACTGTTTGGGTCTGCCGCTTTACCGCTTAAATCTTCATTCTCTGCCACTGCCAGAATCCCGGCAACCGTTTGCAGTTCCCGGAATACCTCTTTTTGAAAAAGACCATAGTATAGTAAAAGAATCACCACCATGGTCAATACAATCGATAGGATTGCTATTCCGATCAGTTGAATATTAATTCTGCGCTTCATCTGCTTCCACTCCGCTTCCGGACCGTTAAAAAATTCTATCCTTTACTCATAACATAACCGACATTTCGGACGGTTTTAATCACTGCACCCGCTTCTCCCAGTTTACGGCGCAAATTTTTGACATGCATATCTATGGTTCTGGATTCTCCTATATAATCCGTTCCCCAGATTTTATCCAGAATGCGTTCTCTGGGAATAACGATTCCGACATTGGATAAAAAGAGCTTCAACAGCTCATATTCTTTATAAGTAAGATCACAGGATACATTGTTGACCGTAACATGATGACTTTTTTCGTCCATCTCGATAGCACCGAATTTTAAAGATGCCTCTGCCTCCTCAGGCAAAGTGCGACGCAAAAGCGCCTTTACGCGGGATATCAGTTCCATCACCCCAAACGGTTTCGTCATATAATCATCCGCTCCCGTATCAAGTCCTTTGACCTTATCAATCTCCGTGGTTTTGGCAGTCACCATAATAATCGGAAGTCTCCTTGTAGACTCGCGTTCGCGCAATTTGCGAACAATGGTAAGTCCGTCTTCGTCCGGAAGCATAATATCCAACAGGATAAGATCGGGAATCCGGTATTCCAGCGCATCATAGAACTCTTTCGCTGCCCGAAAGCCTTCAATGCAATAACCGGAATTCTTAAGTGCAAATTCTTCAATCTCGAGGATGCTTCTGTCATCCTCCACAATGTAGATTAATGCCATACCTTCCTCCCTCTCTCTACATTATATATCCGTTTCGCCTACGGCAAAACATATTTTTGCTTAAATCGCTCTACTTCTTTTATGAAATCCGGATTCTCCGGTGAACGCATTACCTCAATATACTGATGCGCCTCAACATCCTCACTCTCCTGAATTGCACAGATTGCAATATTGGAACAATGGTCTGACACACGCTCGTAATTGTTCATGACATCTGCAAGGATGAAGCCCATTTCAATGGTACATTCCCCTCTGCGCAAACGACGCACATGACGGCTCATTAACTCATCACTCAGATAGTCAATTACCTCTTCCAGAGGCTCTACGCCGCGTGCCACGTCAATATCCTGCGTTTCAAGCGCCGATACGGCAGAAACAATAATATCTTTTACCGCACGTGCATATACAAGCAACTCGGCATCTGCTTTCGCGGAGAAACGTAAATCCTTTTCCGCCATTTCTTTTGCCGAATGGGCGATATTTACCGCATGGTCTCCGATTCGCTCAAAATCTCCGATACAGTGCAACAGTACCGTAAGCATATGGCTGTCTCTCTCAGAGAGGATCCTGCTGCTTAACTTAACAAGATAACTTCCCAATTCATCCTCATATCTGTCCAAAAGATCCTCTTTGTCTTTCACTGCCTGCAACTTCTCGTCGCTGTAGGAATCAAACAGGTCGTGTGCCTGAAAAAATGCTTCTTTGGCAAGTTTTGCCATATCAAGAGCAGCACTTTGGCAATGCTCCATCGCAAGACCGGGGGCTTCAAGGAAGCGGTCGTCAAGAATAGAGAAGTAATCCGTTTTTGCAACCGTTTTCTCCTCTTCCTTATCTTTTATGGTAAGACAAGCCAGTTTCTCAAGCGCTTTGGAGAATGGTAAAAGCAATACCGTTGCCACCACGTTAAACACGGAGTGAATCACCGCGATTCCCATAGGGTCCGCCGCCTGACCCATAAAATTAAAGGAAATAAAACCATGTAACACGTAAAATACTACCATAAATATAATCGTGCCGAGCACATTAAAATATAAGTGAATCAATGCGGCACGGCGCGCGTTTTTGCTTGCACCGATACCGGATAAAAGCGCCGTCACACAGGTTCCTATATTCTGACCCATGATAATAGGGAAAACAGCGGCATACGGAACGGAGCCGGTCGCACATAGTGCCTGCAGAATACCGACGGAAGCCGAGGATGACTGAATCACCGCGGTCAGAATCACACCCGCGGCAAGACCCAATGCGGGATTCGTAAACATCGTCAGGATATTCGTGAACTCCGGAACATCAGCCAAAGGCTTCACTGCCGCACTCATCGTATCCATACCAAACATTAAAACGGCGAAACCAAGCAGAATCGTTCCTATATCTTTCAATTTCTCCTTCTTGGCTACCATCAGAAATATGATTCCGATAAAAGCAAGCACCGGAGAGAAGGAAGTCGGTTTAAATAACTGTATTACAAAATTATCGCTTTCGATTCCGACAAGACTCAAAAGCCAGGAGGTAATCGTCGTACCGATATTTGCTCCCATGATAATACCAACCGCCTGCGAAAGCTTCATAATGCCCGCATTAACAAAGCCGACTACCATAACCGTGGTCGCCGAAGACGACTGAATGACTCCGGTTACAAGTGCACCAAGCAGAACTCCTTTGATGGGATTAGAAGTCATTTTCTCGAGAATCTTCTCCATACGTCCTCCGGAAGCCCGTGAAAGCGCATCACCGAGAACCTGCATTCCGTACAGAAATAACGCAAGACCTCCCAACAATTTCAGAACACTGAACAAATCCATTTCCTCTTCTCCTTATTATGTTATTCTTTTTCATTTAGAATTCTCATCTGATTTCCACTATAAACAATCTTTGTAAAATCTTCTTTATTCAAATGTAAATTTTTCGTAAAATTCTTTTTACCTTGACAAACCTCTGTAAAACTCATAGAATTGGGGATAACAGCAAACAGAACAAGACTTTGAAAAGGAATAGTACGCATGAAGACGTTCCAGAGAAAGAATCCTTAGGCTGCAAGATTCTTACGCCCCTAATGCCGAACCGGCCTTGGAGTCCCTGCTAATCACAGGCGTAGCACCGGCGTTAACGGTAAGATGAGTGAATGCTT
>JAZSIB010000182.1:0-4903 GCA_045533585.1 Lachnospiraceae bacterium
TCTGGTTCCTGCGGAAACATCAGAATACAGATACGGATAAGTAAGACTTACACCTTTGCCCGTTCCCTTCTGGTCTTCTGCATACAGAACAAACTCCTGACCTTCTTTCAACTCTACCCTGCCGTCTTCGAACGTCTTTACTCGCACTTCCGGTCCTTTGGTATCCAGAAGAATCGCAACCGGTTTTTCCGCTGCTTCGCGGGCTGCTTTCAGGCGGTCCATTCTTCCCTTATGTTCTTCGTAACTCCCGTGTGAAAAGTTACATCTTGCCACGTTCATTCCCGCTTCTACCAACTGCTCAAGAATTCCCTCCCTGTCAGTTGCGGGTCCCAATGTACAAATGATTTTTGTTTTACGCATACTCTCTTCTCTTTCCGGCATAATTCTGCCAAACTCATTTCCGGGTATCTGTATTATATTCTGCGTATCCCGGTTTCTTTCATTATCAGCCTTCCCTTTTTTATACGTCCTGAAACCGAAAAGTGCAAAAAACTTTCTCTTTATAAAAACACGTTGTCTATTATGTCAAATTCTTCAAACTGCGTCAAGCAAATCCGAAGGAATTTGTTATTTTTTGGCGGTTTGCTCAAAAGACTATCCTTTTCATCCTTTTCTTGTGGCATTTTTCCTTATTCTTTTACCACCGGAAATTCCACTTTAATCTCCGTTCCGACGCCAACCTCACTCTGAATGGAAATTGTCGCACCGATTTGTTCCACAATATGCTTCACAATTGCCAGTCCGAGACCGGTTCCGCCGGTCTGCTTCGAACGACTTTTATCTACACGGTAAAAGCGCTCAAAGATCCGATTGCAGTGTTCTTCCGGAATACCGATTCCCGTATCCTTAACCGTAAGGATTACCTCATTCCGGTTCTGCTCCACGCACACGGTTACGCTCCCTCCCGGTTCGTTGTAGCGGATTGCATTGTCCGTCAGATTGTATAAAAGCTCCTCCAGCATCTGTTTGCCTGCCGTCACGTAACAGGGGCCGCCTTCGAGAATCAGGGTAACTTCATGTTTCTCGGCACTCAGCGAAAGCATGGAGACGCATACTTCCGCACTTTCATACAGATTCAGCTTCTCGAAATCACTTCCGGCATTACCGGTATCAAGCTCCGACAATCGGAGAATGTCATTGATTAAATTCAAAAGCCGCGTTGCGTTCTTATGTATTTCACGGGAAAAGCGCGTCACGTCTTCCGGTGTTGCCATACCGTTCTCCATCAGTTCGGAGTAGCCGGAAATCACCGTCAGGGGCGTCTTCAGCTCATGCGATACATTAGCCGTAAAATCCTGACGCACTCTTGCACTTTTGACGATATCCTCATGCTGACTGCGTATGATTTCCGCAATCAGTGCAAGTTCACTATAGGTTGCTACTTTATCCAAATCATCAAGATTTCGCGCCATGTCTTCAATCGGCCGCACAAGTGATCTGGTCATAAAAGACGCAACAATCATACACAGAATCATCAATGAAATACCGACGCCTAACAACGTCGGAAGGGAATTGATGAAAACGTTCAGAAGGCTCTGTGCCTCTTTGGAAACACGAAGGACACCACCGTCCTCCAAACGGACCGCATAATAAAAGGAGCTCCTGGCAATGGTTGCCGACTCACGCACGGCAAAACCTTCCCCCTGTTCATATGCATCCTTCATCTCCGGGCGTTCTGCCTGACTCGTCGTATCCGGAGCACCGTTATCAAAACAGACATTTCCATCGGCATCGATTACCGTAACACGCAAATCCTGCTCCCGCAGATTCTCAATCATACGATATGTCACACTGTTTTTATCCGCCGCCTTACCGCTCAAATCCTCATTCTCGGCCACGGCAAGGATTCCCGCAACCGTTGTCAGTTCACGGAATACCTGCTCTTTAAAAATGTTATAGTATACAAACAGAATCAGCACCATTGTCAGCACAATGGAAATCAAAACAATCGAAATCAACTGTATGTTAATTTTTCGCTTCATCCGCAGACTCCTTTTCCTTCCCTGCCGGGTGGCTGTTATTCGGCATTCATCACATAACCGACATTTCTGACCGTCTTAATCAGACTTCCTTCCCCACCGAGTTTTTTACGGAGATTCTTGACATGCATGTCAATGGTGCGGGATTCTCCGATGAAATCCGTTCCCCATATTTTATCCAGAATTCTGTCACGTGTAATGACAATCCCCGTGTTGGAAAGGAATAATTTCAGTAATTCATACTCTTTATAGGTCAACTCACACAATTCGCCGTTCACCGTAACCTGATGGCGACGCTCATCCATCTCGATTCCGCCGAAGGAAAAAGAAAGGTCCGCTTCCTGCGGAATGGTACGCCGCAGAAGTGCTTTGACGCGGGAAATCAGCTCCATAACACCAAACGGTTTGGTCATGTAATCATCCGCGCCCATATCAAGCCCTTTGACTTTATCAATCTCTGTTGTTTTCGCTGTCACCATGATTACCGGCAATTTGCGGGTATCTTCCGAATTTCTGATTTTACCCAGAATTGTCAGACCGTCTTCGTCCGGCAACATGATATCAAGCAGTACAAGATCCGGAAGCTGGGTTTTCAAAGCAGTGTAGAACTTCTTTGCTTCCTGAAATCCCATTACGCGATATCCCGAATTCTTTAACGCAAACTCTTCTATTTCCAGAATACTTCTGTCATCTTCCACAATATATATTAACGCCATTTTTTATCCCTCTTTATTACGGAAAGGAATGCGCTGTCACCAGACGCATTCCTTTTCTTTATTCATTTCCCTATAAAGATTAATGTTTTGAAACTCCTATTGTACGGATTGTTACGGTAAAAGATATTTCTTTTTGTAAACTTCTACAGCACTCACAAAATCGTGATTCTCTGAGGAACGCATCTTCTCCATATACTGGTGTGCTTCCACATCTTCACTTTCCTGAATTGCACAGATTGCAATATTGGAGCAGTGATCGGATACACGCTCATAGTTGTTCATGATATCTGCAAGAATGAATCCCATTTCAATGGTACATTCACCCTTACGCAGACGGCGTACATGGCGGCTCATCAACTCATCACTGAGATCATCGATTACTTCTTCCAACGGTTCAACACTCTGCGCCACTTTGACATCCTGTGTTTCGAGCGCGGATACCGCTGTCACCAGAATATCTTTGATTGCCTGCGCATATACCTTCAGTTCTTCCTCGGCAGCATCCGAGAAACGAAGATTCTTCTCATTCATCTCCTTCGCGGAATGCGCTACGTTTACCGCATGGTCACCGATACGTTCCAGATCACCGATGCAGTGTAACAACACAGTCAGCATATGACTGTCTTTGACCGACATGTTCTTACTGCTTAATTTTACAAGGTAACTGCCCAGTTCGTCTTCATATCTGTCGAGCAGGTCTTCCTGTTCTTTTACCGCATTCAATTTCTCATCGCTGTAGGAAGAGAACAACGCATGTGCCGCAAGGAAGGCATCCTTGGCGAGATTTGCCATGTCAAGTGCTGCATTCTGACACTGTTCCATCGCAAGACCGGGGGTTTCTAAGAAACGCTCATCCAAAATGGAGAAGCGGTCCACTTTCTCAACTTCTTCCTTCTTGGGATCATCCTTAATGGTAAAGCACGCGAGCTTCTCAAGCAATTTCCCGAAAGGTAAAAGAATAACGGTTGCCGTAACATTGAATACGGAATGCACAATCGCAATTCCCATCGGGGTTGCCGCATCGTGAAAGAATGAAAATTGAATAAATGCATTCAGTGTATAGAATAAAATCAAAAAGATTATCGTTCCTATCACATTAAAGTACAAATGAATCAATGCCGCGCGGCGTGCATTTTTGCTGGCGCCGATACCGGATAAAAGTGCGGTAACACAGGTTCCGATGTTCTGTCCCATGATAATCGGAAATACCACGGAAAAAGGAATGGTTCCCGTTACGCAAAGTGCCTGCAAAATACCAACCGACGCGGAAGATGACTGAATAATTGCAGTTAAAACAATACCTGCACCAAGTCCCAAAATAGGATTGGAAAACATAACCATAAGGTTTCTGAATTCCGGCACATCAGCAAGCGGTTCAACCGCTCCGCTCATTGCATCCATACCAAACATCAATACCGCAAAACCAAGCAGAATCGTTCCGACGTCTTTTATCCGTTCTTTTTTAAATATCATCAAAAGAAGGATTCCGACAAAGGCCAACAACGGAGAAAACGAAGTCGGTTTAAACAGCTGCATAATCAAATTATCACTTTCAATCCCGACAAGGCTTAACAACCAGGAAGTTATCGTGGTACCGATGTTCGCACCCATGATGATACCGACTGTCTGGGAAAGCTTCATAATACCCGCATTAACGAAACCGACCACCATAACCGTTGTGGCGGAAGAAGACTGAATCACACCTGTTACAAGTGCACCGAGCAGCACACCTTTAATCGGATTGGAGGTCATCTTCTCAAGAATCTTCTCCATTCGACCACCTGACACTTTGGAAAGTGCATCTCCGAGCACCTGCATACCGAACAGGAACAGCGCCAAACCGCCCAATAAACTAAACAAGTTAAAAATTGTCATCGTAATCTCCTTTTCTGACGCTCGCCGTATTTTTCGGGAAATCTCGTCACTTATCACTATAATTGTTCCTTGTAAAATTCATTTTATACGAACGTAAAGTTTTTGTAAATTAATTTCCTCCGTCTTTTCCTTGACAAACTATACCAATGTGAATAGAATTGGGGTTAACAGTTAAATCTACCGACTATGAAGAGGAATAGTACGCATGAAGACGTTCCAGAGAAAGAATCCTTAGGCTGCAAGATTCTTACGCCCCTAATGCCGAACCGGCCTTGGAGTCCCTGCTAATCACAGGCGTAGCACCGGCGTTAACGGTAAGATGAGTGAATGCTT
>JAZSIB010000175.1:0-2139 GCA_045533585.1 Lachnospiraceae bacterium
AGGCAATCAAGATTGTCAGCGTTACCGCCTGACCCCGGAAGATATCCTGCTGTGCTGCGCCGAAGGCTATGCACTCGGCTTTCGTACCTTTGTTTTACAGGGCGGAGAAGACGCTTACTATACCGATGAGCTGCTTTGCCGTCTGCTTCACAGCATCAAAGACAAATACCCTGACTGCGCCGTAACACTTTCGCTTGGAGAACGCAGCAGAGAAAGCTATCAGAAACTTTTTGATGCCGGTGCAGACCGCTATCTGCTGCGTCATGAAACAGCAGATGCCGATCACTACAGCCGACTTCATCCGCAGGAACTCTCCTACGAAAACCGCATACGTTGTCTGCGTGACCTGAAGGAAATCGGTTATCAGGTCGGTTGCGGTTTTATGGTAGGTTCTCCGTACCAGACTCCCGTCCAATTGGCAAAAGACCTGAAATTTGTTGAAGAATTCCAACCGGATATGTGCGGTATCGGTCCTTTCATTCCGCACGCTGCAACACCGTTCTGTGCAGAGCCTGCGGGGACATTAGAATTAAGCTGTTATCTTCTGTCCATTCTCCGGCTCATCCGGCCAAATCTTTTGCTGCCGGCTACCACTGCACTTGCTACGCTTCATCCTCAGGGCAGAGAACAGGGCATCCTGTCCGGAGCAAATGTTGTTATGCCGAATCTGTCCCCTGTCTCCGTACGCAAAAAATATCTGCTGTACGATAACAAGGCGATCGATGACGGAGAGTCCGCACAAGGACTTTCCACACTTTACACCCAAATGTCTTCGATTGGTTACCGGATTGTAACCGATCGTGGCGATATAAAAAACATCTGAAGAGAAAGAGTATTCTGACTCAAAAGAGAGGAGAAAAACTATGGCATTATACGATCCCAAATCCTTAAAAGCGGAAGAATTCATCAACGACGAAGAGATCCGCGAGACTTTAGCTTATGCAGAAGCAAACAAGAACAACGTAGAACTGATTGACCGTATTCTCGAAAAAGCGCGTCCGCAAAAAACTGCAAACGGACATGTCTGTGCCGGACTGACCCATCGTGAGGCATCCGTCCTGCTTGCCTGCGAGATTCCGGAGAAAATCGAAAAGATGTATCAGATTGCTGAAGAGATTAAGCTTGCATTTTACGGCAACCGTATCGTTATCTTCGCACCGTTATATCTGTCCAACTATTGTGTTAACGGCTGTGTATATTGTCCGTACCACTTAAAGAACAAACACATTGCGCGCAAAAAACTTACGCAGGAAGAAGTAAAGGCAGAAGTTATCGCGCTGCAGGATTTTGGTCACAAGCGTCTTGCCATCGAAGCAGGCGAAGACCCGGTAAACAATCCCATCGAATACATTTTGGACTGTATCAAGACCATCTACAGCGTCCATCATAAAAACGGCGACATCCGCCGCGTCAACGTAAATATCGCAGCTACCACGGTAGAGAACTACCGCAAGCTTAGGGATGCCGGAATCGGAACCTACATCCTGTTCCAGGAGACCTACCACAAAGACAGCTATCTGTCCCTGCATCCCACCGGTCCGAAGCATGATTATGCTTACCACACCGAAGCCATGGACCGTGCTATGGAAGGCGGCATTGACGATGTAGGTCTTGGCGTATTGTTCGGTCTTGAATTATACAAATACGAATTTGCAGGACTTTTGATGCACGCTGAACACTTAGAAGCTGTGCACGGAGTAGGACCACACACAATTTCTGTTCCGAGAATTAAAAACGCTGATGGAATTGATTCAAAACAGTTTGATAACGGTATTGATGATGAGATTTTTGCAAAACTTGTTGCACTTATTCGTATTGCAGTTCCTTATACAGGTTTAATAGTTTCTACTCGTGAGAGTGAAAAAGTAAGAGAAAGACTTCTTAAACTTGGTGTATCTCAAGTTTCAGGAGCATCAAGAACTTCTGTAGGCGGTTATTGCGAAGAAGAAAGACCGGTTGATACAGAGCAGTTTGATGTATCAGACCAAAGAACTTTAGATGAAGTAATCCGTTGGCTAATGCAGTTAGGAAAAATTCCATCATTCTGTACAGCTTGTTATCGTGAAGGAAGAACCGGCGATAGATTTATGTCACTGTGTAAAACAGGTTTAATCCAAAACTGTTGTCAGCCTAATGCTT
>JAZSIB010000211.1:0-20101 GCA_045533585.1 Lachnospiraceae bacterium
AGATATGCTGTAATATTTGAAAATGCGAAGCAATTTGCTGAAAGGCAGGATATAGATATGAAACAGGTTGCATATGAATATCAGAACTTATCGATTCCCGGTGGTGGGTTTGTAACAGGATTTTTATATCATCCGTTGGACGGGACACTGTATTGCAGAACGGACATCGGTGGATGCTATCGATATATCCGTGACGCTAAGAATGGTGAGATGCCGGCGTGTACTACCGTTCCGACAGGAGAATATAAGAAGCAGGCCCCGAGCTGGAAGCCGCTGATTGACCATAGTGATTTTCAGGGGTTCCGGAGGATGGAGACATTTCCACTTTCCATTGCAATCAACAGTAAGAATCCGGACGAGCTTTACGTTGCCTGCGGTGACGGAAAGAGCGGTTGTCTTGCGATCTCAAGGTCAAAAGGAGAGAAGTTCGAAGAATATCTTCCGATTCCGGCAAGAATCCACGGCAATCATTCCGGTCGTGGCAGTGGTGAGCGACTGGCAGTGGATAGCAACGCACCGGAAGTGATTTACTTTGGTTCGCAGGAAGATGGCTTGCTGCGCTCAACCGATGGCGGTCGTAGCTGGGAATCGGTACAGATTGGTAAGGTAAGTGAAAAAGAGATTACTTTTGTATATTTGGATGAACGATTCCGTACCGAAGACGGTCGTACCGCACGGATTCTGGTAGCAACAACCGGACAGAGTAATGCACCTGATGAGAAGACGAGAGGGCAGGGACTTTACATATCCAACGACGGTGGAAAAAGCTTTGTACCGTTCGCGGAGCCCAAACAGGGGAATGATCCGGTCTCGAATGTGAACGGTTATGTTGGAGTTCGTCTTGCAACGGATGAGAAGTATTATTATATCAGTTTCACATCGGCAGGACCGCACAACTGGTGCAGTTTTTCAAATTACACGCCGGATTCCAACGATTCTTTTGACGGAAAAGTGATTCGTTATCGTCTGTGCACGGATGGTACGGTAGAAGAGATGACGGATATTACGCCACAGGAAGCGAAATCTGCGACTCCGGAGGGAACGAACGGTATCGGCTGTGGCTTTGGTGGCGTAGCGGTAAGCAAGGACGTTCCGGGACTGCTGCTCGTGGCAACCCTGAACCGTAACTGGGGCGACATGGTGCTTCGTTCCGAAGATTATGGTGCTACCTGGTGCGTGGAGCTCGATCATGCAGACCGTGAGAAGTATCACGTGACCGTTCCGTATCTGAAACCGGATTATAACGGTACAGTGATGCCGCTTCACTGGCTGACTTCACTTGAAATTAATCCGCTGAATCCGGAGGAGGCATTGTTTAATACCGGTACTGGTGTATTCATGACGCATAACCTGCAGTCGGACCATGCTGTGTGGGAGACTGAGTGTTACGGAATCGAAGAGACTGTACATCTGAATCTCTACAGTCCGCCGGCAGGGGATGCGGTTCTGATTGATATTGTGGGTGATTTGGGTGGATTTGTGTTCCGCGATACGGAAATCCTGCCGGAGAATTCGTTTGCGGATGCAGATGGAAACCGTTATATCACCTGCATGAATGCGGACTTCCCGGATGCTGACCCGGACAAGCTGGTGGTCTGCGCAAGAGGCAACTGGACCGGCATGACCAAGGGTGGTGTAATTTACTCGAAGGATCAGGGAAGAAGCTTTGAACGTCTGCCGATGCCGTACGGTATCTCGGACGAGATTGATAAACTCCTTACCGAAATCGAGCGACCGAATGTGAATCCGGGATGGTGTGCCATCTCAGCAGATGCAGCAATCATCGTATGGACGGTCGGTAATCACAATGCACTTCCTGCCAATGCAGTAGTATATACGGAGGATGAGGGTGCACATTGGACGAAGTCAAGGGTGTACGACCTCGCAGGCCGCGAGATAGAAGATAAGGACATCTATCCATTCTTAGATAAAGAAAACACACAGGGTTATGTGGCGTTCTGGCGGTATCAGGAGAGCATTCGTGGTCTTAAGGTAATGGCAGATCGTGTGAATCCGAAGGTCTTCTACGGACTTGGAGATGCATCAAAGTTCTACTTAAGTACAGACGGTGCCAAGAGTTTTTATCAGATTCCTGTCGAGGCATATGCGGACGGAAAGGATGTAGAATTTCCGTTACTCGGACTTGCAGGCGTTGATATGTCGTATCATGGCGAAGTGCGCGTCGAGTCCGGTAAGGAAGGCGTGATGTGGCTTGCGATGGAAGAAGGCGGTCTTTGGAAGCTTTGCTTTGATGCCAATTCCAAGAAGTTAGAGGCGAACCGTGTGACAAAGGAAGGCGATGTCGTTCTTGCACAGGGTATGGGAAAAGGTTTGGAGCTTCCGGATGGAAGCTGTCCTTACAAGACCTTGTTTGTTGGCGGTACGCTTGCCGGAGAATACGGATTCTTCCGTTCCTTTGATGAAGGTAAGAGCTGGGAGCGTATTAATGCCGGTCATCAGATGTACGGCGAGCTGATGTACATGACCGGTGATCCGAGAAGATTCGGAAGAGTTTATATTGCAACCGGAACGCGTGGTTTGTTCTGGGGCGATCCGGTGTAAGAGTTTCCGCATTTTGCAGAGAGGTGCGGGGTTTTCACACACTGATATGCTGTGACAAATCCCGTTCTAAACGTGTTTAAATCCGCATAAATAATAGAAAACTCGGGGGCACGTAAAGTTAAAACCAGAATTAACTTTAGAGATTTCGCTTTGTAAAGATAAGAAATACAGGAAATAAAAGAAAATGACCTTCGATTGTCAGTTGATATGACTGAGTGTCGAAGGTCATTGTTTTGTTCTTACTTACGGCTTTTCAGATATGCTTCATTTGCTGCAGCATACTCTTTCATCGCCTGCGTGCCCGGGGCACCCTTGGTGTTACGCTTCTCCACACAGGTGGTAAGGGAGATGGCTTCGTAGATGTCGTTATCGAACACCTCGGAGATGGCACGGTAATCTTCTAAGGAAAGCTCGTCGAGGGAACAGTTCTTTTCGATGCAGGTAAGCACGAGCTGACCAATGATGCCGTGTGCGTCACGGAACGGAACGCCCTTGTTTACGAGGTAGTCAGCAGCATCGGTTGCGTTGGTGAAACCGCCGGTCGCGCTTGCTGCCATGGCGTTTTTGTTAAAGCGGGTTGCTGCAAGCATACCGCTCATCAGGGAAAGGCACCCTTTTGCAGTATCGATAGCATCGAAGGTAAGTTCCTTGTCTTCCTGCATGTCCTTGTTATAGGCAAGCGGAAGACCCTTCATGGTCGTTAAGATAGATACCAGTGCGCCGTAAACGCGTCCGGTCTTACCACGAATCAGCTCGGCGATGTCAGGATTCTTCTTCTGCGGCATGATGCTGCTGCCGGTGGAGTAGGTATCGTCAAGCTCTACGAAGCGATATTCGTTCGTGTTCCAGATAATAATCTCTTCGGACAGACGGCTTAAGTGCATCATGATGGTGGAAAGAGCGGAAAGCAACTCAATCAGATAATCGCGGTCTGCAACGGAATCCATGCTGTTTGCGGTCGCTGCGGTAAAGTCAAGAAGCTGCGCGGTATATTCACGGTCCAGCGGATAGGTGGTGCCTGCAAGCGCACCGGAACCGAGCGGACAGTAGTTCATGCGGTCAAAGATGTCACTCAGACGGGTATCGTCGCGGCGGAACATCTCAAAGTACGCACCGAGGTGGTGAGCCAGCGTAAGCGGCTGCGCCTTCTGCAAGTGAGTGAAGCCCGGCATGTAGGTATCGATGTTTTCCTTGATGATGGACTGCAGGGTAGCGAGCAGTTCCAATACAAGAGCCCGAAGCTCGGTAATCTCATCACGCACATACAGCTTCATGTCAAGTGCTACCTGGTCGTTACGGCTGCGTCCGGTATGAAGCTTTTTACCGGTCTCGCCGATGCGGCTAATCAATGTTGCCTCTACGAAGCTGTGGATATCTTCGTAGCTTTCGTCAATGGTTAATGCACCGGAATCAATGTCGTTCAGAATCTCGGTCAATCCTTCTCTAATAGCATCCCGTTCTCCATCGGTCAGAATGTTCTGCTTAGCCAGCATGGTAACATGTGCGATGCTGCCGCGGATGTCCTGTCTCCAGAATCGTTTATCAAAAGAAATGGATGCATTGAAGTCATGCACCAGTTGGTTGGTTTCTTTGGTGAAGCGTCCGCCCCATAATTTCATGAGAATCCTCCTATGGCAGAAACGGTGTCCTGCCGTTGTTCTATGTAAGACTGATAAAATGAGTCCTGTAACATGATACTCTGTTTTGTGGGTTTGTGCAAGGGGAAAATGGAATTGGCTTGTTTGTTTTGGTGATATATGTTAAACTATAATTGCGTGGAAAAAAGCACGAATTGCTATGAGAATGAGAGGTAATAGTTATGATGTATCCTTTTATTACTTTAGATGAAGACACTGAGATAACACATTCAGAAATACGTTCTGATGGTACAGTAAAAGTGTACATTGAGAAGGCAGACGAAAATGATGGATTTCATTATGCCACCTGTTATTTACCAATCTATTCATGGGAAGAGGTGTCAGGATTTTCGGAAGACGAGATGTCGCAACTTAAGAAAATTGTAAAAGATAACGCTCATCTTATAATGGAGTTTGCTGGTAAAGGGGGATTTTTGAATGCCTCAAATTTTTAAGATTGGAGAGTATGTCATTTATTTCTGGTCAAATGAGAACAGCCCGTTAGAACCGGTACATGTTCATATAGCAAACGGAAAGCCTACCAATAACGCTACTAAGATATGGATTACGGAAAGTAAGAAGTGCTTAGTATGTAATAATAATTCAGAGATACCAGCAAATGAATTGAAAAATCTTATTAGAATTTTAGAAGCAAATGGTGATATCATTGTTAGTAAGTGGTATGCACATTTTGGAGAAATCCGGTACTATTGTTGAAAATTTGTGGATATATTGGGGGGGAGGAAATAAGATGTATTTATTATTGGGTATCATTTTTATTGTTATCGGTCTTGTTATGCTGGTAAATCCTGACTTGTTTTATGACATCACGGAGGGATGGAAGAACAGCAGTGTAAATACATATCCTTCCGATTTGTATGTGAAGAGCACCAGATTTGGTGGCGGAATCATCGTAATTGTCGGGATTGCGGCAGTGGTATTGCAGTTTGTCCTATGGTGTGATTAAGAGTAAAGCAAGGGTGGTTGTCATAAGGCAACCGCCTTTTTTCTTGCAAGTAGAGATGTGAACTGCTATATTAGTATAAGCTCTTAGAATATATAAGGGGTAATGTTTACACATTTGTGACGTTCTCGGAATGGGAGAAATTATGAAAAACAACAAAGAAATGCTGGGGACAGCCCCAATCGGAAAATTACTGTTCCGCCTTGCGGTTCCGACCGTGGTGGCGCAACTCATCAATATGCTCTATAACATCGTAGACCGTATCTTTATCGGACATATGCCTGATGTGGGCGACCTTGCACTGACCGGCGTAGGTGTCTGCATGCCGATTATCCTGATTGTATCTGCGTTTGCAGCACTGGTAAGCTCCGGCGGTGCACCGAGAGCATCAATATCCATGGGTAAAAAGGATGTTGAGAGTGCGGAGAAGATATTGGGTGCATGCTTCGCACTGCAGTTAGTGATTTCAGTCATTCTGACTGCCGTGCTCCTTATCTGGAACCGGGATTTTCTGCTCGTATTCGGGGCCAGTGAGAATACGATTGAATACGCAAGCAGCTATATGGCCATCTACGCACTTGGTACGGTATTTGTCCAGTTGACGCTTGGTATGAATGGCTTTATCTCGGCACAGGGCTTCACAAAGATATCCATGATATCCGTTGTAATCGGTGCGGGGGCAAACATCATCCTGGACCCCATCTTCATCTATGGTCTCGACATGGGCGTACAAGGTGCGGCACTGGCAACCATCCTGTCACAGGCGTGCTCCTGTATCTGGGGAGTAAGTTTTCTCTTTGGGAAAAAGACTCTGCTTCGCATCAAGGCAAAATACCTGTCACTTTCGCCAAGCGTCCTGGTTCCCTGTCTGGCACTGGGAACAGCAACCTTTATCATGCAGGCGAGTGAGAGTGTAATCTCGGTTTGTTTTAACTCTTCATTATTAAAGTATGGTGGCGATATCGCTGTCGGTGCGATGACTATACTGACCAGCGTTATGCAGTTCGCTATGCTTCCGGCACAGGGTATCGCACAGGGGGCACAGCCTATCTTAAGCTATAACTACGGAGCAGGGGATGCAGCGCGCGTGAAGAAAACTTTCCGTATTCTGCTGATTACCTGCCTGAGCTATTCTGTAATCCTATGGAGCTGTGTTATGCTGTTCCCGCGAGGCTTTGCATCACTCTTCACTCCGGATGTGGCACTCCTTGATTTTACCGCACCGATGCTCCGGATTTACTTTGGCGGTATGGTACTGTTCGGTATCCAGATAGCCTGTCAGATGACCTTTGTATCGCTCGGAAAAGCAGGTTGCTCCGTTATTGTGGCAGTGGTTCGTAAATTTGTCTTAATCCTGCCATTGATCTATATCATGCCGCATATCATCAGTGACCCGACCCGAGGTGTATTTACCGCAGAGCCGATTGCAGATCTTACAGCAGTGACATTTACGGCGATATTGTTTGGTTTCCAGTTCAGGAAAGCGATAAAGCAGATGAAATAATGCTTGAAATAAAGTACAAATATGGCGATAATCCGCACGGATAGGGCGTTTACTTGACAAGATGAAAAAATTCTGTTAGAATTTCCGTAATATTTTCGTAACAAATTCATGGTTTGAGATGAGGAATGACATGGAGAACATGAAAACGAAACATTTGAATCAGGTGCTGATAGTGCTGACCGTGTTGGCGGTTTGTTTGCTGTGTCCGTTCGGTATGAAGAAGGCTGCAGCGGCAGAACCGGACAAGGTAATTGCATATACGGACAGCGGAAGCGAGGATAATCCGGCTGTGCTGGGAAGTACGAAAGCAAGAAAACTGAACCAATGGGTGAAGGTGCTTTCACAGCGTCCGGAAGAGACCTTGGAATTGATGGGCTATCCGGCTGAGAATACGCTGATTGGTTTATTTTCTGTTGAGAATTGGTATGAGGAGATCGAGATACCGGTTACCAGCAATTACGTAGCTCCGAAGGTACAGGATTTTATGAATGTACGTAAGGAAGCGTCGGTTGACAGCGAGATTATCGGAAAGCTGCGGAAGAATTCGTACGCTAAGATTGTGGAGCGTCTGGACGGATGGACTTTGATCGAATCCGGTAAGGTTACCGGTTATGTGAATAACGAGTATCTTTATATGGATGAGGCTGCGTTGCAGTATTTTGCAGAGAATGAAGCATTTCAGGTAGTGATTAAGGCGGGAACCATGAATGTACGTTCCAAGCCGAATACGAATTGCGAGATTATCGGTCAGGCACATAATGCGGAGGTTTACACATGGTATCCGGATGAGTCCGTAGATGGCTGGTTTGCAATTCAGTACGATGAGGATACGGTAGCATATGTTTCCTCCGATTACTGTGACAGTAAGAAGAATCTGGCTACGGCACTCACGATGGAAGAGGAGCAGGCAAGAATTCGTGCAGAGGCTTATGCCAAGGCATTGGAGCATTCCAAAAAGTCGAAGCCTCCTGTAGTGAACCGTGCACCGATGGAATTTACGGACGAAGAACTGTATCTGATGTCGGTTGTTATCGCAATGGAAGCACTGAACGAGAGTTACGAAGGCAAAGTTGCCGTGGCGAACGTTATCATTAACCGTATTTTAGATGGTTATTGGGGAAAAACGCTTCATGAGGTTATCTATGCACCGGGTCAGTTCTCGGGAGCAAATTCAGGCCGTGTAGAACAGTTCTGGAATCTGGCAGACGAAGAATGCCGGAAAGCAGCAGTACATGCAGCCGCAGGATACAATAACATTGACGATTATCTGTTCTTCATCTCTTTGAGAAAGGCAGATTACAGTAAATACTATAAGTATTATGTGCTGGGAGGCCATTGCTTCTATGCACGCAATTGGTAAATGAAAGATACATACGATATAGAAGTGCTGTCGCGTTTGCGGCGGCACTTTTTGTTTGGGCGTTTGTATATTGCAGGGGAACAGGGGTTTACTTTTGTATGTTTTTGTATTGCGTGGATATACTTTCTATAAATAAGCTGCGTAAAGTTTGTTACAGCATAGGTGCAAATTGATGCAGCAGGGAATGTAGAAAGGATGTTGAAGCTATGAGAATAAGAGATGTGGTTGCTCGGGAAATCCTGGATTCCAGAGGGAATCCGACCGTAGAAGCAGAGGTGGTGTTGGAGAACGGATGCCGCGGAAGAGCATCCGTGCCGTCCGGCGCATCGACCGGTGCGTATGAGGCGGTAGAACTTAGGGACGGAGGAGTAAGGTATGGCGGAAAAGGCGTTCTGACGGCAGTAGACAATGTGAACGGTGAGATAAAGTATCTCTTGGAAGGGATGGAGTGTACGGAGCAGCGAAGTATCGATCGTAAGATGATAGAAGCAGATGGAACGGCAAACAAGGCGAGATTGGGTGCAAATGCGATGCTGGCGGTGTCTCTGGCATGTGCACGCACGGCAGCCAATACACTCGGAGTGCCGTTATACCGTTATCTTGGGGGCGCGAATGCGCATCTGGTTCCGGTGCCTATGATGAATATTATGAATGGAGGGAAGCATGCGAATTCATCGATGAATATACAGGAATTTATGATTATGCCGGTAGGAGCACATTCATTTGCAGAAGGTTTGGAACAGTGTTGCAATGTGTTTCATACCTTAGGGAAACTGTTAAGGTCAGAAGGGTATTCCACCGGTGTCGGTGATGAGGGCGGATATGCTCCGACTCTGTCATCGGATGAAGAAGCACTACAGTATATCATGCGGGCAATTGAGACGGCAGGGTATCGTCCGGGAGAGGATTTTAAGCTTGCGCTGGATGCAGCGGCAACGGAGATGTATGAGGAGGCCAAGAAGAACGGTCAGGAAGGGAAGTATCTGTTCTGGAAGTCCGGTCAGAGTTATTCTCCGGAGGAGTTAATTGCGTATTGGGAGCGTCTGGTGCAGAGGTACCCCATCTGTTCGCTGGAAGACGGTCTGGCGGAGGAAGACTGGACAAACTGGCAGCTTTTGAACCAAAAGCTTGGAGGCAGGATACAGCTTGTGGGAGATGACTTGTTTGTTACCAACGTGGAACGAATTAAGAAGGGAATTGAGCTGCAGGCGGCGAATGCCGTATTAGTGAAGCTGAACCAGATTGGAACATTGACAGAGACATTGGACGCGATTGCATTGACGCAGCGACAGGGGTGGAATGCAGTGATATCGCATCGCTCCGGTGAAACCGAAGACAGCTTCATTGCAGACCTCTGTGTTGCGGTGAATGCAGGGCAAATAAAAACCGGTGCGCCCTCGAGATCGGAGCGCACCGCGAAATATAATCAGCTTTTGCGAATCGGTTGATTGGCAAGAAGATGTTAATTGCCACCGATAAGGTAAGGTTCCTGTTCAGCACAGCGGAAAAACTTATAAACGTTGCCGCTTTCCATGCAGACATGTGCAAGATTGCAGACGTTGTTGTCCTTGTGGTAAACAAAGTTATCATACATGGAAAGGTGTTCGCCGTAAGTGACATCAAAAGGAAGTATCGGCGCATATTTGATTTTATCAGAGTCTGCCATAGCTACCTCCATTCTTAAATAAAACCGGCAGAATCGTAAGGTTCTGCTTGTTTTTTTGTCATATAGGCGACAATGGATACAGGAAAACTAGCGTGCCAGTTTCTCCGGTTCCGGATAGTCAACACCGAGGGTGTCAACCGTTACGGAAGCCATACGCTGGGTCAGGGTAGGGTGATCGGACCAGTCGGTATCCACACTCGCAATCTTATCAATCACATCGAGACCTTCGATTACCTTACCGAACGCTGCGTAAGAGCCGTCAAGGTGCGGAGAATCTTCATGCATGATGAAGAACTGGGAGCCTGCGGAATCCGGATGCTGTGCACGTGCCATAGAGAGTACACCCTTGGTATGGCGAAGCGGATTCTTGAAACCGTTCATTGCGAACTCGCCGGGAATGGAATAGCCCGGACCGCCGGTACCGATTCCGTCCGGACAGCCGCCCTGAATCATGAATCCGGCGATAACACGGTGGAAAATCAGACCGTTTGAAACGCCGGTGTTGATCAGGGAGATGAAGTTGTTTACCGTATTCGGAGCGATTTCGGGATAAAGCTCCGCTTTCATGATATCACCGTTTTCCATGGTAATGGTTACGATGGGATTTTTATTGTCCATTTGTTTTGTTCCTCCAATAATGCTATCGTTAATAATATATCTGTTCCAATGCGGTAAACAGATAGCGTTATTTTATCACAGAATTTTGGAAATGTCCATGTGATACGGAATGAAATTTGCCTGCTTTTCATATAGTGGGTAGTAAACAAGCCAGGCTTTTGAAGGATAGGCGGTAATGCAGATATATCATGCCATGAAAAAAGAGGAAGTGTTACAGGAGCTTGCAGTGAATCCGGCGCAGGGGCTGAACACCAAAGAAGTGGCAAGAAGGATTTCGCAGGACGGATGGAATGAATTAAACGTACAAAAGAAGAAAAGTCTGATACGGCGTTTTTTTGAGCAGTTTAAGGATTTTATGATATTGGTATTGCTGGCAGCGGCAGCGGTGTCCTATCTTGTGTCGGCGTGGGAAGGGGAAGCAGACTTTGCTGATAGTGTAATTATCCTTCTGATTGTAATTCTGAATGCAGTATTGGGCGTGGTGCAGGAAGCGAAGGCAGAACGTTCGATTGAAGCGCTGAAGCAGTTGTCAGCACCGGGAGCTGAGGTCTTAAGAGAAGGAAAACGGATGCGCATTGCTTCGCGTGAGCTGGTAACGGGAGATATCGTTTACCTGCAGGCAGGGGATATGGTACCGGCAGATATCCGGCTTTTGGAAAGTGTGAATCTTGAGATAGCAGAGTCTTCCCTGACGGGAGAGTCGGAGCCGGCGAAGAAAAATGCAACATTCATTGGAAAAGAAGAAACCATTCCCGGAGACTGCAAAAACATGGCATACTCTATGACACTGGTTACCTCGGGTCATGGATGCGGAATTGTTACGGCAACCGGAATGCATACGGAGACCGGAAAGATTGCAAGGATGATACAGCAGGGTGAGGAAAAAGAAACTCCATTGCAGAAGAAACTTTCGGATGCAGGGCGTTATCTTGGAGTTGCTGCGATTGTAATATGCGTCATAATCTTTTTGTTGGGAATTCTGCAGGGGCGTCCCGCATTTGCCATGTTTATGACGGCAGTAAGCCTTGCAGTGGCAGCAATTCCGGAAGGACTTCCGGCAATCGTTACGATTATGTTATCCATCGGGGTACAGCGGATGGCAAAGAAGCGGGCGATTGTGCGTAAGCTTGCAGCGGTGGAGACGCTCGGAAGTGCAAGTGTCATCTGCTCGGATAAGACAGGGACTTTGACAAAGAATCTACTGAGTCTTACTGAGTATGCAGTACCGGAACGGGGGATTATTCCAATGCGGACGGAGGTGCCGGAGCGGGAACTGTTATTGGAGTCTGCGCTGCTTTGCAGCAATGCACAGTACGGAGAAAACAAGGAGGAGTATGGTTCTCCGATGGAATGTGCGATTCTGCGTGCAGCGACGGAATGCGGGATGGATGCAGCAGCAGTCAGAGGGCGAAGACGGCGCATTCGTGAAATACCGTTCGATTCTACAAGAAAGCGCATGAACAGCGTACATAGAGCACCGGACGGTAGCTGTTTTGAAATAATAAAAGGTGCATTTGACTATCTGCTTCCAATGTGTACGGAGTACAAGGCAAGTGGGAAAAATGCCCCAATGGATAAACGAATGAAAGAACAGATGGTAAAACTTCATAGTGACATGGCGGGGCAGGCGTTGCGTGTACTGGCAGTGATACGCAAGGAGAAGTGTGCGCCCGCAGGAGGACAACAGGAGCAGGGATTTTGTTTCCTCGGACTCATCGGTTTCCTCGACCCGCCGCGAGAAGAAAGTCTGGAGGCAGTAAAGCTCTGTAAGTCTGCGGGAATCCGCCCGGTCATGGTGACCGGAGACCACGCGCTGACTGCAGGAGCGATTGCGAGGAAGCTTGGCATTGCATCGGACGGCAGGGTAATAACAGGAACAGATCTGCAGCAGATGACAGACAGGGAATTAAAAGATGCAGTGAAGTATTGTTCGGTATTTGCGAGGGTGTCGCCGGAGCACAAAGTGCGAATCGTGAGGGCGTTTCAGGCGAACGGTGATGTAGTAGCCATGACCGGAGATGGTATCAATGATGCACCGGCATTAAAAAATGCAGATATCGGCTGTGCGATGGGAAGAGCAGGGACCGATGTTGCAAAGTCTGCGGCAGATATGATTCTGACCGATGACAATTTTGCAACGATTGTGGAGGCGGTCAGAGAAGGAAGAAGCATTTACGATAATATCCGCAAGTCTGTACATTTCCTGTTGTCCAGTAATATCGGAGAAATCCTGACGATTCTGCTTGCTGTGATATGTAAGCTTCCGGCACCGCTTGCAGCAGTACAACTCTTGTGGGTGAATCTGGTGACGGATTCGCTGCCGGCTATCGCACTTGGAGTAGAGCCACCGGAACGCTCTGTGATGAAACGCAAACCGGTTTCACCGCAAAAAGGCATTTTTGCAGATGGTATGATTCCGCGGATTGCCTTTGAGGGCATTATGATAGGAATGTTGGCGTTGATTGCATTTGCACTTGGGGGACAGACGATGACGTTTGCAGTTCTGAGCTTGTCACAGTTGGTGCATGCCTATAATATGCGGAGCGAATGTTCTGTGTTCCGTATCGGTCTGTTGTCAAATAAGCGGATGAATCTGGCGTTTGTAGCCGGAGTACTTCTGCAGGTGGCGGTTATCATGCTGGAACCGCTCAACGGGGTATTCCATACAGCACCAATGAACGGAGTACAGTGGGGAATAACAGCAATTCTGTCTTTGTTACCGCTGTTTGTCATGGAATTACAGAAGCTGGCGAGTGGTCAGAATAAGGATTGCTGAGGGAATGATTAGAAAATGATTAAGTCTCTTGACTTACGTAGTTTCGTAAGTAAAATGAAATCATACATTGAATCTATGACAGAAAAACAGTCATAATAATAACAATAATAGCCCGGTTGACAAACGTTGTGCAAACATTATCATAGCATATCCGGGCGGAAATGGAGCGTATATTATGGAAGGAAAGAGACTTAGAAAATCAGCAGTTGACCGTAAAATCGCAGGTGTTTGCGGTGGTATCGGTGAGTACTTAAACGTTGACCCTACATTGATTCGTCTGGTATGGGTGATCTTAGCATTTTGCGGAGGTTGCGGACTTATCGCATATATCGTGGCAGCGATTATTATGCCGGATTGATGCGAAGAAGCACATCAGGCTGACAGCGGGGAAAGAATCTGAGAAGAATTGCAGAAATATTGCAAAAATGCGAGCGTCCGGCAGTTGCCGGGCGCATTTTTTCTTTACAAGTGACAAAATCTGTGATAGAGTACACATGTTAAATCAAGGTATGATTTTTAAAGAAATGTGAAAAGGATGAGAGTTGTATGAAGAAGTTAATTGATTTGATTTCGGAAGAATTACGTGCAGCATTTGCAGAGTGCGGTTATGAGGAGAGATTTGGTAATGCCTCGGTATCGAACCGACCGGACCTCTGCCAGTATCAGTGCAATGGTGCAATGGCTGCAGCGAAACAGTATAAAAAAGCCCCGATTATGATTGCAAACGAGCTGGTGGAGAAGTTAAATGGCTGTTCTATGTTTGCTAAGATTGAGGCAGTTATGCCGGGATTTATCAATATTGATCTGAACCCGGAATTTGTATGCGATTATCTTCGTAAGATGGCAGCAGATGAGCGTCTCGGTGCTGAAACGGCTGCTGAACCGAAGAGCATGGTAGTGGATTACGGCGGAGCGAATGTAGCAAAGCCGCTTCATGTAGGTCATCTTCGTCCGGCAATTATCGGTGAGAGCATTAAGCGTATCTTAAAGTTCATGGGACATCAGGTAGTCGGTGATGCGCATCTTGGTGACTGGGGACTTCAGATGGGTCTGATTATTGCTTATATGGAAGATAAAGAACCGCAGCTTCCGTATTTTGATAAGGACTTTACCGGTGAGTATCCGAAAGAAGCACCGTTTACCGCCGCTGAATTGGAACAGATTTATCCGACTGCAAGCAAGCGTTCCAAAGAGGATGAAGCATTTCTTAAGAAAGCACAGACAGCCGTATATGAACTGCAGAACGGCAACCGTGGATATTACGCACTCTGGGAGCATATCATCAACCTTTCCGTGCCGGATATCAAGCGTCTGTATGATAAACTGAATGTATTCTTTGAACTCTGGAAGAAGGAAAGTGATGCACAGCCCTACATCCCGGATATGATAAAGTACATGAAGGAGGAAGGCTTTGCATATATCAGTGAGGGTGCACTGGTTGTTGATGTAAAGGAAGAGACCGATACCAAGGAAGTTCCGCCGTGCATGCTGTTAAAGTCGAACGGTGCAACACTTTACGATACGACAGACCTTGCAACGATTGTAGAGCGTGTGAAGCTGTTTGACCCGAAGCATATCATCTACGTAGTAGATAAGCGTCAGGAGCTTTACTTTGAGAGAATCTTCCGTTGTGCAAAGAAGACCAAGTTAGTAGGGGATGATGTGAAGCTTACTTTTATTGGCTTTGGTACGATGAACGGCAGTGACGGCAAGCCGTTCAAGACCCGTGACGGCGGTGTTATGCGTCTGGACAACCTGATTCAGAGCGTAAGTGATGCGGTATACGACAAGATTATGTCGAACCGTGAGATGGCAGAAGACGAAGCGAGAGAGATTGCCGAGAAGGTAGGACTTGCCGCGCTTAAGTACGGTGACCTTTCCAATCAGGCAACCAAGGATTATGTGTTTGATGTAGATAGATTTACGTCATTTGAGGGTAACACCGGACCGTACCTTCTGTACACGATGGTTCGTATCAAGTCCATTCTTGCGAAGTACAAAGAAATGGGCGGTAACGTATGTGACGTGATTCCGGAAGGCAACAGAGCGAACCGTCCGGATTCCGAGCAGAAGCTGATGTTAATCTGTTCCCGTTTCAACGACATGGTAGAGCATGCTGCGGACGAACTGGCACCGCACAAGGTATGCCAGTATCTGTACGAGATTGCAGACGGATTTAATACCTTCTATCACGAGAACAAGATTATTGCTGAGACTGACAAAGACACGCAGGCAGCATGGATTGCATTGATTGCACTGGTGCTTAAGATTATGGAGACCTGTATCGGATTCCTTGGAATCGAAGCGCCGGATCGTATGTAGGACAGAGCGGAGAGGATACCTCATGTTTATCGGAAGAAATACAGAACGAAGAACGTTGGAAGATATTTTTGCCACGGACAGAAGCAATCTGGTTATCTTATACGGCAGAACCGGTATGGGAAAGACTGCCTTGATTGCCGAGTTCTTAAAAGAGAAAAATGCATATTATTATCTGCTCCGGGAGTGTTCCTTCCGGGAGCAGATGTTTTGCATGTCCGAAGAACTGGAGAGCGCATATCCCGGACAGCCGCTTAAGGCAGTAGATGAGCTTGATTATGCAGAGGTTCTGCAAAATGTTGTCCGCAGGAACGAAGCTCAGGACGGAAAACAACTGATTGTTCTGGATGAATTTCATCTCGGCATGAAGGAAGGGGAGCTGGCAGAAGCTATTTATCACATCCTCGCAAACAGGGAACATTTTGGCAATGTCATGTTCCTGCTCTGCAGCTCGTCCGTGAATTGGGTGGAGAACGAGATGGTGCAGGAGCTCGGCATGACTGCAAAGTTTATCACCAATTTTATGAAGCTGAAAGAATTAAGCTTTATGGAGATCGGCAACTGGTTCCCGCGTATGTCGATTGAAGATTGCATTGCAGTGAATGCAGTGGTCGGCGGTGTGCCGAAGTACCTGAAGCTCTGGGATGAGCGAAAGACCGTAGCTTACAACATCAAGCAATTGTTTTTGGTGGAAAATGCACCTCTTTATGCAGAAGCAGAAGCAGTATTAAAGCTGGAACTCAGAGAGCTTGCGGCATACAATGCGATTCTTGCGGCGATGGCATCCGGCAAAAACAAGCTGAATGACATCTATGAGCGTACTGCTTTCAGTCGCGCCAAGATTAGTGTATATCTTAAGAATCTGATAAAGCTTGATATCGTAGAGAAAGTATTCTCTGCGGATACGGACAGCAACGAGAACGTCAAGAAGGGGCTGTACCGTGTGCGGGATAACTTTTTGAATTTCTGGTATCGTTTTGTGTTTCCGAACCAGTCCATGATTGCGATCGGACAGGGTGAGTGGGTATATGAAGAACGGATTAAGAGTGATTTCTTTACTTACCAGAGAGAGTCGTTCTCGCAACTATGTTTGGAATATCTGAAGTTGATGGCACGTCATAAACGGCTTCGCAATGACTATGACACTTGGGGAAGCTGGCACGGAAAAGCCGGTAAGCTGGATGTGATTGCAGCCGATACAGAGAACCGGATTCTGGTCGCATACTGTGATTGGAACGACAAGCGTATTACGGTCCGTGAGATGGAATATATCAATGATTTGTGTGCGCAGGCGAAGGTGAAACCTGCCGAAATCTATGTATTTTCAAGGCTTGGCGTATCGGCAGAGGCAAAGCATGAGTATATGAAACAGCCGTTATTCCGTGTGGTAGAGTTAAAAGATTTGTAATAATTGGAGACCGATATTGTTTTGACATTTTGAGGTAGAGTTGTTACAATAAAAGAGCGCGATTGGTGTCTTATTTGAACGATGTTTGGATTGGCCAAAAGTTTGCAGGGGTTGGAAAGGCGAGGTTACTTGAATGAACAATAAGAAAAAATGGATTAAATATATAATTGCAGTTTGTTTGTTTGCATTGGTGCTGGTACCGGTATTGAGTGCAAAGGCTACAGAGCTTGAGTCAGGAGAACAGGTGTTGAACCGAATCGGAAGAACGTCAGCCAATGTAAATGTGCGTTATGGTCCGGGTGAAGGCTTGTATGATATTCTGGTGCATAACGGAGAGAAGATTTCGCTGAAGGCAGGTACGGAAGTACTGATTGTAGACGAAGCCGTTTATCAGGCAACCGGTAATGTATGGTTCAATGTTATATTCCAGCGTAACGGTGAGGAGCTTACCGGCTGGGTAACCAGTACGTATGTTACGGTAATTGCTACGGTAACTCCCACTCCGACGCCGAGTCCGACTCCGGAACCGGCAACGCCGACACCGAGTCCGGAACCGACACCGAGTCCGACTCCGACAGCAGTTCCGGCGACACCGACACCGATGCCGACCATTGATCCGAACAGTAAGGATTTCCGTTTTGTGTGGGGTATGGTTGCGGCGCTGGTTATCATTGCAATTATTGCCATCGCAGTTATTTTTGTAAAGAACAAGATGGTTTATAACAGTGCAAAGAGTCATGAGATGTCCCAGAAGATGAGACGTCTGAAGAATATCAATCTGGCTGAGGATAAGGAAGATATCTTGTCTACGACGATGATTACCCGGAGAAAACGACCGGAAGTTCGTATTGTCGATGAGAATGACGAGGATAGAGCGTATGATCCTGAACTGATTGACAGCCTCTTTGGAGACGAGATTCCCGTTGCAGAAAAAGTGGCACCGGAGATTTCGAGAGAAAGTGATGAGAAGCGGGCACTTAGAAATGAGATTAACAAGCTGAAGCCGCATGACATGGTACTGCATAAGTATTTCGGCAAGGGCGAAGTATATGATAATTCTGATGTAAAGCTTCTGGAAGTAAGATTCGGTTCGGATGTACGTTTCCTGAACAAAGAATCGCTTGTTTCAAAGCGTTTGCTGGTAAAGCTTGATGAAGATAAGCTTGCAGGCAGAAAGAGATACGAATAATGAGATAGCATCAACCCCGGAATTTGCGAATTCCGGGGTTGTGTTGGGCAGTCGGGGAAAGACTGCATATAATATATTACAATGGAAAAATGAGGAGAACAAAACGATGGCAGTGATTAAACCGTTTCCGTGTATCAGACCGGAAAAGACAGTAGCAGATCAGGTGGCAGCGCTTCCGTACGATGTGTACAACCGCGCAGAGGCAAAGGCAGCAGTGGCAGGCAAGCCGTTGAGCTTTTTGAACATTGACCGTCCGGAGACACAGTTTGAGGATGGTAAGGATATGTATGCAGCAGATGTATACGATAAGGCCAAAGAGCTTCTGGAAGCCCGCATTGCAGATGGGACCTTCGTAAACGACGCTGCAGCAAGCTACTATGTATATGAGCTGATTATGGACGGCAGATCCCAGACCGGTATCGTAGCATGCGCTTCCATTGATGATTACTGTAACAATGTCATCATGAAGCATGAGAACACCAGAGAAGAGAAGGAGCAGGACAGAATTCGTCACGTGGATATCTGCAGTGCGCAGACAGGTCCGATTTTCCTTGCTTACCGTTCGAATGATGTAATCAGTGCTGTTGTAAATGAGACCAAGAAGTCTGCTCCGCTCTACGCATTTACTGCAGATGACGGTATCGTACATAATGTATGGCAGATTGCAGAAGCTGAGAAGGTTGCGACGATTCAGGGTGCTTTTGAAAAGATTCAGCAGATTTATATTGCAGACGGACATCACCGTGCAGCTTCCGCTGTTAAGGTTGGTTTGAAGAGAAGAAATGAGAACCCGGGTTATACCGGAACAGAAGAGTTCAACTTCTTCCTGTCTGTGCTGTTCCCGGAAGATCAGCTGATGATTATGCCGTATAACCGCGTGGTAAAGGACCTGAACGGAAGAACTTCCGAAGAGTTCTTAGAGGAAATCGGCAAGGTGTTTGAAGTAAAGAAGATTGGCGATAAGGCTTACGCACCGGATACCAAGCTTGGCTTTGGTATGTATCTTGATAATTGCTGGTACGCACTGTCTGCAAAGGCAGAGATCAGTGGTCGTAAGGACCCGGTTGAGGCGCTTGACGTATCCGTACTGCAGGATTTCCTGTTGAAGCCGGTACTTGGCATCGAAGACCCGAGAACCGATAACCGCATTGATTTCATTGGTGGCATCAGAGGTCTGGCTGAGCTGGAGAGAAGATGTGCACTCGATATGAAGGTTGCATTTGCGATGTATCCGACTTCGATACAGGAGTTGTTCGCTGTATCGGATGCAGGCAAGCTGATGCCGCCGAAGTCTACTTGGTTTGAGCCGAAGCTGAGAAGCGGATTGTTTATCCACAGAATCTAATAGTAAAAGAGAAGGCGTCGCAGCTGCGACGCCTTTGGTTTATTCTACGGTTACTTCTGTGGGTAAGTCTTCCGGTTTTACGAAGACGCTGAGTCCGCTGTAGCGGTTGCGGCCGCTGATGAAGAGGGTCGGGGCTCCTTCGTATACGGTGTCGGGAGCGGAGATGCCGCTGCCGTTACCGGTACAGTCAACCTGTACGTTAAGTCCTTCCGGGATGCGGATGGAGATACCGGAGAAGAGGTTGTCAATCTCGAAGCTGATATCGGAGGTGATGGTTGCCTTGGAGATATCGACATACATACCGCCGAAGGTAGTTACGAGACGCATATTCGGTACGGTTTCGCCTTCGCCTTTGACGATTTCGTGACCGGTGAAGCGGTAGATATGCTGTTCACCCTGGAAATTGGAGTTCGCCAATTCTTTATTTTCTTTGATAATCTTACTTACGAGGTGTGCTCCTGCAGCGATTGCACTTGCAACAACAACGAATTTTACGAATTTCTTTCCTTTGCCGGACTTGGCGGGAAGTGCATTCACAACTTCCGGAAGGTGTTTTACTTTTCTACTCATAATTCCCCTGCCTTTCTGAGAACGTTTGCTATCTATGAATGTAAAAATCGTATGGAAACGATAAGACGTTCTCAATTTATCATTTATTTTTAATGTTATTTTTCGATTGCAACAACAGGTGTTATGTATTGCAACTGATACAATAATGGTATCATAAAAGACTGTCAGTTTCAAATTAGAATC
>JAZSIB010000013.1:0-3214 GCA_045533585.1 Lachnospiraceae bacterium
AGGTAAGCACGGTGCAAGGGTGTACAGGTTGTCAAGAAGGAGGAAGATATGCAAGAGAACAAGACCAAAGAAACAAAACAGTACAAAGAGAAGGAGGACGAAAGACCGGACAGAGAAATCTCAGACAGAACAGAGGGTGAATTCCAAGAACGACAGATCAAAGATGAACGTACACTGGAAGAACAGCATCTGTCGGATTGCCTCACCGTTGTGCGGGCAAACATCGAGAAGTATCAGGCCGAAGAAGCCGTACTTGGCGGCAGCATCAAAGAGATGTACGCGCATTACCACGATGACAACCCGGAGATGTACATTGAACTCGCCAACAGTATTACGCGTAAGGACAATGTATCAAAAGCCTTGCGCAAGAATCTGAAGGCACTGGTAAGGCCATATTTCGGGCGCATCGATTACGATGATATCGAACTTGGACGTAAGAGCAGTCTGTATCTTGGCAAGAATAGCGTTGCGAAGAACAATATCACGATGGAAGTCGTGGACTGGCGCGCACCGGTTGCGTCCGTCTATTACGAGAACGAGATTGGACACTGTACCTATCAGGTGCCGGACGGCAGCAGGATACCGATTGAGCTGGAGTTAAAGCGTACTTACGAGATTGACAACGGTAAGCTTGTAGACTTCTACGATTCCGAAGTGGTGGCAAATGATGAGCTGCTGACAAAGTATCTGGCGAAGAACAAGGAAGCTGTTCTTGGTGAAATCATTGCGACCATCCAGAAGGAGCAGAATGACATCATCCGAAGGACGCCGTTTCGTAGCGTAATTGTTCAGGGCGTGGCGGGCAGCGGGAAGACGACCGTTGCGATGCACCGCATTTCGTACATCCTGTATAACTTTCCGGAGCGTTTCCGACCGTCGCAGTTTTATATTATAGGAAGCAACCGCATGTTCCTAAACTATATCACGAGTGTCCTGCCCGACTTAGACGTGGAGAATGTTAACCAGATGACAATGGAACAGTTCCTGATTCATATGCTGCAGGATGAGCCGTGGATTGACAAATGCAAACCGGCAAAGAAGCCGGACAGTGAATCAGCAGCCGCGTGGGCGGAGTTCAAGGGCTCCTGGAGTTGGATGGAGGAATTGGAAGAGTTTATCGCAGAGTACGACCGAAGAGAACTGGTACGTCCGGATGTGTGTTTTGAGGACTATGTGCTGAGTTCTGAAGAAGCAACGTTGGAGTTGTTGGAGCGTAACCGCAATTGGTCCACACAAGAGAAACGGGATCACTTAAATGCACGTGTTATGAGCCGTCTGAAGAATCAATTAGCAATGGATGACCGCGGGTACGAGAGAAAGCAGATTCTTGAGATATATAAGCAGTATACCGGTATCTACGGACCGAAGAAATGGAAAGGTAACCTGCTGACGCTTTATGTGGAGTTTTTGAGTTGGCTTGCGGAGCGCAGGACGGAGTTTTCGGATATGTGTTATGCCAATGCTGCACAGGTACAGAAGAAACAGTTAGAGCTTTACGATTATGCGACTCTGCTTCATCTGAAATGCCGTGTAAAGGAAACAGAGGCAATTGATTATGCGGAGCATGTTGTTGTGGATGAGGCGCAGGATTACGGTGCAATGGTGTTTGCAGTAATCAAGACCGCACTGCCGCGCTGTACTTTTACCGTAATGGGCGATGTGTCGCAGAATATCAACTACGAATCCGGTATGAATGATTGGGAAACGCTGAAGGAGAAGGTGTTCAACACAGAAGGGGATTACTTCGGTGTGCTTGCCAAGAGCTATCGAAACACAATTGAGATATCGGACTATGCGAGCAGCATCTTAGCTCATTGTAGTTTTCCTACCTATAAGACGCAACCGATTATTCGTCACGGGGAACCGGTAAAGTTTATATCAGCAGCAAAAACGGAAACTGTAAGCAAAGAGTTTTTACCAACAGGAATGCCGGACGAAAAATCAAAAAAAGAAACGCAGGCGAAAAAAGTTGCGGAACAGAGAATGATTGAATTAGCAGCCGCAGAAATTAGAACCTGGCAGGAGAAAGGATATGACACCATCGCAGTAATCTGCAAAGATGAAGCTGAGACGGATTTTGTGCGTGAAGCATTGCGTCAACATATCGAAGTCAACAGTGAGAGTCTGGAGACCACAGAATTTACCAGAGGAGTTATGGTGCTCCCGATTCATATGACGAAGGGTCTTGAGTTCGATACCGTGCTCTTGATGAATCCCGGCAAGGAAGAATATCCGAAAAATGATGCGAATGCAAAGCTCCTTTATGTAGCTGCAACCAGAGCGCTTCATGAGCTGACAATCGTATATAACGAAAGTTTATCTGAACTTTTATAAGTTTTACTTGCATTTTTGCGAAAAACACTTTATCATAGTAACATATCACCGTAAATGCGTATTGCAGTACTCTGTGATACGCATTTTCGTAAATTTTGGAGGAAATATGGATTCTAATTCAATTCAAATCTTGATTGCAATGCTGATTTATATGGCAGCGGTAATCATCATCGGTGTTGTGTTTGCAAAGCGTGCCAACGCAAGCTCCGACAACTACTTCCTTGGCGGAAGAAGTCTTGGTCCGTGGGTAACCGCGATGAGTGCAGAGGCATCCGATATGAGCGGATGGCTTCTGATGGGACTCCCGGGTGTAGCTTATTGGTGTGGTATTGCAGACGCAGCATGGACTGCCATCGGTCTTGCAGTGGGTACATACATTAACTGGCTGATTGTATCCAAGAGACTTCGCCGTTACAGTGTGAAGGCGGGCAATGCAATTACGCTTCCGGAGTTCTTCAGTAACCGTTTCCACGAGAAGAAGAAAGTGATTATGACCATCGCAGCTATTTTCATCCTGATCTTCTTTACGGTATATGCATCCAGCTGTCTTGTTACCTGTGGTAAGCTGTTCTCAAAGCTGTTTGGTGCACCGTACATCGCCATGATGATTCTTGGCGCAGTATTCGTGCTTCTTTATACCCTTTTGGGTGGTTTCCTTGCAGAGAGTGTTTCCGACTTCATGCAGGCAATCGTTATGATTATTGCTTTGGTTGCTATCGTGATTGCAGGTACTTCCGCAGCAGGCGGACTTGATGTGGTACTTGATAATGCAAAGAGCATTCCGGGCTTCTTTGAGTTCTTTGGTATTGCTTCTCCGACGGTAAATGACAGTGGCGTACAGCTTGTGGAAGCAGGCAAGCCGTTATTCGGTGAGGCAGGA